>JAPLNB010000369.1 GCA_026693085.1 Planctomycetota bacterium
GAAGCGGCTGACGCGGCGGGCGCGGGAGTTGGATGGGGGGTGCTTCTGTCTGGTGTATGATGTGAGGGTGGCGTCGGCGGGGGGGCGGGGGATGGGGGGGAAGGAGTGAGGGCGAGATGATGGCTGACGGGTGATGAACGATGAATTGGGGAGGGATTGAGGCGGCGGCGAAGTTGCAGATGGACGGCGGGCGCGTAGGATAATTGCTCCAGACGCGGGCGTAGCCGCGGGGCGCGATGGGCAGGCCTTTGTGAACTTGCCCAATCACATGATGTACGCGAGGCGGGGCATTATGCCCTTGCCCTTAAGACCCACAGGAGCCACCATGGCTGAGAAGAGCGTATCGACGGATTCATTCGCCAGTGCGGAACAGAAGGAATATAAGGGCCAGAAGCTTCGCGTGGCCATTATCGGATGCGGGGGGATCAGCGAAGTGCACATCCGGTCGTTTCAGAAAATGCCGGAGGTGGAGTTGGTTGGGGGCGTGGACATCAAGCCGGAACGGCTGAAGGTGATGAAGGAGAAATATGGGTTCACGAAGCTGTACGCAGACTGGAAGAAGATGTTGAAGGAGGTGAAGCCGGACGCGGTGTCGGTGTGCACGCCGAACGGGGTGCATGCGCCGGCGATCATTGATGCGTGCAATGCGGGGTGCCATGCGATCACTGAGAAGCCGATGGCGATGAGCCCGAAAGAATGCGAGCGGATGATCGCGGCGGCGGCGAAGGCGAAGAAGAAGCTGGCGGTGGGGTTCCAGTATCGGTATCACCCGAACACGCAGTTCTTGACGCGTGCGCGGGACGAGGGGGCGTTTGGGAAGGTGATGTTTGTGAAGTGCCTGGCGCTGCGGCGGCGTGGGATTCCGAACTGGGGCGTGTTCGGGCAGAAGAAGCTCCAGGGTGGCGGGCCGATGATTGATATTGGGGTGCATGTGATTGAGATGGCGCATTATACGATGGGTCGTCCGAAGCCTGTGTCGGCGTCGGGGAACACGTGGACGTTCATGGGGAACAAGCCGTCGAGCGTGACGTCGATGTGGCCGGGGTGGGACTACAAGAAGTATACGGTCGAGGACATGGCGATCGGTCAGATCCGGTTTGATAACGGGGCGATTTTGCAGATCGAGGCATCGTTTGTGGCGCACATCGAGAAGGACGTGTGGACGTTCCAGCTCATGGGCGAGAAGGGCGGCTGCCAGTGGGATCCGCCGATGATCTTCGGGGACGAGGCGGGGACGATGATCAACTCGACGCCGGGGTGGATTTCGGACAAGGGCGACTTTGAGTCTTTGTTTGCCGTGAAGCTGCAGAATTGGGTGGATGCGATTTTGAAGGGGACGAAGCTGGAGTCGCCGGGCGAGGATGGGCTGGCGGTGCAGAAGATTCTGGATGGTGTGTACCGTTCGTCGGAGGCTGGGAAGGAAGTGACGATCGGGTAAGGGGAGGAAAGGGATAATGGAAGCCGAGTTGAGCGGGGCCGGCCAAATGGGTCGGCCCCGCGTGTATTGTTGGGGATCGCGGCGCTGTGGGGCGCCGCGAAACGGGGGTTACTTGGAGGCGGAGATGCCGACGAGTTTGAAGATCATTCCGGTGGCGCCTTTGACTTTTTCGTTGGCGCCTTTCATTTCCATGCGGCCGAAGTCGAGGATATAGAGTGCGCCGTCAGGGCCGAATTTGACGTCGATGGGGCGTTCGAGTGCGTAGCCGCGTTGGCCGTCGTGAGAGCTGGCGGGGCCTTCGTGGGTGTTGCGGATGAAGTCGCGGACGGTTCGTTCGTCGAGGTTGACTTGGACGACCTTGTAGCCTTGTGGACCGGCGAGTTTGTAGCCGCCGGTGTCATAGGGGGCGCGATCGCCGGTGAGGGCGACGATGGCGATGTTGCCGGATTGGCGGAGGCGGGAGAAGGGTCCTGAAGCGGGGGCGAAATCGAACTTTGCGGCGCCGGCGAGGGGTTTGAACTCTGCGGTGAGGAGGTTGGAGTTGGTGCTGGGCGCGGTGAGTCCGCTGGCTTCGTGGTCGATGAGGAAGGAGAGGTCGCGGTAGCCGCTCTTGATGATGAGCTCAACCGGGGGCTGGAAGCGTGGGTCGCGGATGGGGATGAGGTTGGTGGAGAAGTCTGGCCAGCCGTACCACTGGCCGTGGAAGATGCGGAGCATGACGTCCGGGTCGTCCTTGACGGGGCGGGTGCCGCGCATTTTCATGCCCTGGTTGGTGACGTAGAGGACACCGAGCTCGCTGAAAGCGAGGCCGACCGGATAGCGGATGCCGTGGGCTTCGACGCGGAGGTCGCCGCCGTTGGGATTGACGGAGTAGATAGCGGCGTTGGGTTTGCCGTTTTCGGCGGGAGGGATGACGGTTTCGATGCTCATGCCGAAGGGCTGGAAGGGGGCGGTGACGGCGATATCGGTTCCGCCGAAGAGTCCGGCGAAAGGGTTGATGGTGTCGAAGCGTCGGCCGAGGAGATAGAGTTTTCCCCAGGGTTTGTCGCAGGCGTCGCGGTGTTCGCGGAGCCAGTACATGTTGTCGATGCCAACGACGGCGGAGTTGGTGAGGGAGCCGATGCCGAAGTAGAGTCTTCCGTCGCCGGCGACGGCGATGTCGGTGACGGCGTAGTCGCCGTGAGCGGGGAGGTCGCCGACGACGGTGGTGTGGTTGCCTTCGTAGTCGAAGGCTGTGATGGCGCCGCGGTCGTTGGCGTCGCGGTGGCTGACGTAGACCTTGCCTTGAGCGGCGACCATGCCGCCGATGGGGGGGTAGATTTTGAAACGGCTTGAGAGGCGGAAGGGGAGTTGGGGGATGGAGGGCAGTTCCGGGAGGCGGCCGCGGGGGTAGATTTCGAAATAGGCGCCGTCATTTCTGAATCCGAAGATGCGAGCGGTGTGTTCGCCGCCGCCGCCCTCGGCGATGAGGAGGGAGCCTTCGTTGTCGAATGCGATAGCGGTGGGGGCGGTCAGGCCGGTGATATAGGGCTTAAGCTCTGTGCCGGCGGGGTACTCGACGAGTTGGCGGTCGATGGTGGTCTGTTCGGATGGTTTCAACAGGGTGGGTCCGCCGCCGCAGCCGGAGACCAGAGCCACAACGAACAGACCCAGACACACGAGGGGAGCACGTACCGAGTTGTTGATGCTTGTCTGCGATTGCGGTCCATCATCATTCATAACTGCTCCGTGACTGAACAATGTCGCGCCATTTCAGGGAGGGCCGGGATCGGCCAATCGCGGGGTGCGGTCGGGGGCCCACAAGAGGCGTTTCGGGATGGCGCGTGTCCTCTTGCCCATAGCCCGCGCGTCTTTCAATCGGGCCACGACATACGGGTAGTTACGGTAATCGATTGTGGGCCAGCGGACAAGCGAGAGCATGAAGGGCAGGGTGATGGGGTGTGGCCAGACTTCGTGGCCCACCCGCGTTCCTGCTTCAAAAACGCGGTTTCTCGCCACAGAAACGCCACAAGGCCACAAAAGATGGCCACATCCGGGTGATGGCGGTTGCTTGCTCTGGTTCGGGTGGTATATTAACATAGCTGAGTTGTGGGCGACACGCGAGCCGCGACGGGGTCGGGTGTCAATGCGATGGGCGCACGGAGAGTGGTTATTGCGGTTTGACGGGTCTGGTTGTGGACAATACGTCGTCAGCCGTCACCGATCGGGAAAGAAGCATGAGATACTCCTTACCAATGGCATTTGTGGTTTTTTTGTGTGTGGTGCTGGTGGAGTCGGGAGGGGCCGACACGCTGGTTACGAAGAGCGGCTCGGAGTTCGAGGGGACGGTCATCGAGAAGGACAGCGTGTATGTCCTGGTGACACCGGCGGGCGGGAAGATCGAGTTTTCGCGGGAGCTGGTGGCGTCGGTGATCAAAGGGCCTGTTGCGGCGAGCCAGCCGAGCGTCTCGGCGAAGCAGGGGTCGCGTCGCGTGGGTGGCGATTTGGGTGCGAGCAAGGCGGATGCTGGCGGTCCGGCCACGAAGCCGGCGCAATGGCCATTCAGGGCCGTGGTACCGTGGGGCTTTGTGATGGGGACGGCCAAGTCGCTGAAGGGGGAGGAGATCTGGGTTCTGGTTGGAGAAAAGCAGAATGGCGTGACGAGCACGCTGGTGGTGGTTCGGAGCAGGGAGGTTGGGGGCGGGAGCGATCTGGACCGGATGGTTCGGGTGGCGGTGATAGCCGCCGAATGTGCCGCCGGGGTGCCGATCGGCTCATCAGGTCTTGATGTTGGAGGGGCGATCTCGTCCAGTGGCAGCATCACGTATGCGGCGCTCGGAAGCGGTTCTCCGGCGAGTTTCAAGTTGAAAGGCAAGGGCGTTGGGGATCCTGAATTGGAGATGTGGGGGGCGGGCATGGTAGTGACGGACGGGAAGCCGGAGTGGACGATGGTTGGGGTGGCGGGCGGTGTGGATCGGCGGCAGCGGGCCGGAGTGCTGACGCGGGCGACGTCATTGTGCAGGGCGTTGAAGCGGGAGGCGACGTCTGCGAACGCGCCATCATCGTTGGCGCGTGCGGAGGCGGAAAAGCGAGCGGAGAGTCGGGCCGCAGCGGCGCGTCGGAACGAGAGCGCGGGCACCGGCAGGCCTCCGGTCGCCATCGGTCCCCGGCCCACCAGACCCGGCACAAAGCAGGAAGGTGCAACGCCCCAGCCGTTCAAGGAGCCGGCGGCTCCGGCGAAGCCGCCCGATCCAGATCGGGGCGAGATGCGAATCGAGATTGCCGACCCGGATGAGGTGGCGGAGAAACCGGGCGAGGCAGAGAAGTCAAAGAAGGCGGAGTGGCCGTTCCGTGCCGCAGTCCCGGCGGGCTTCAGTATCCAGAGTCACAAACTGATGAATGGTCTTGACGTTTGGCTCTTGCGGGGCGATCGCAATGGGCAGATTACCGACACGATCATGGTGTTGCGAAAGAAGAGCGACAACGAGAAAGGGATGCTGGGGGATTGCAGCACTTCGGCCATCTTCGTTGCGGAGGTGGCGGCAGGTTTTCCGATCGGTTCGAGCAAACCTGATCCGAAGGTCGGGGTGATGTGCAGGTTTAGAGGCGAACTGACGTTGGCCAGCTTGGGTTCGGGATCGCCGCCAACCTGCATGATGAGTCGAACGGACGATCCGGGTCGCGACCGGAACGCCATCCGCGTGTCGTGTATGGCGGCCGGGTGCAAGGCCGGCGGGTTCCGCGTCATCGTGAGCGGTGCGACGAAACCGGACAACAAGTCTTACGTGCGCATGGAAAGCGCAGTCTTCGACTTAGCGAAGCAAATGAGACAGGAACTGGCGCAGTGAGCCGGGTCGGGTGATCGCTGAGGGGGGTCAGACCTTGACTTGCATGACCAACTGTCTGACGTGCTCGACGCTGGTCTCGAAGGCATTGCGTTCATCGGGATCAAGCTGGACCTCGATGATGCGTTCGACGCCTTGTTTGCCGAGGACGCAGGGGACTCCGACGAAAAAGCCGCCGACGCCGTACTCTTTGTCGCAGTAGACGGCGCAGGGGAGGATGCGTTTTTTATCTTTGATGATGGATTCAGCCATCTGGATGGTGGCGGAGGCGGGAGCGTAGTAAGCGCTGCCGGTCTTGAGCAGGGAGACGATTTCGGCGCCGCCGTTGCGGGTGCGGCGGATGATGTCGTTGAGGCGGTCGGGGTGCACGAGCTGGGTGATGGGGATGCCGGCGACGGAGGTATAACGAGGCAGGGGGACCATGTCGTCGCCGTGGCCGCCCAGGAGCAATGCCTGAATGTCCTCGACGCTGCAGCCGATCTCCGCGGCGAGAAACGCGCGGAAGCGGGCGGTATCAAGGATGCCGGCCTGGCCAAGGACACGCCGGGTGGGGAATCCGGAGCCTTTCCATGCGACGTAGACCATGGCATCCAGGGGATTGCTGACGACGATGAGGATGGCATTGGGGGAGAACTTGGCGACCTGTTCGGAGACGCTTCTGACGATACCGGTGTTGATGTTCATGAGGTCGTCGCGGTTCATACCGGGTTTGCGAGCGATGCCGGCGGTGATGATGACCACATCGCTGTCGGCGGTGGGCTCGTAGCTGGTGGCGCCGACGATCCTGGCATCGAAACCTTCGATGGGGGAAGCCTGATACAGATCGAGGGCTTTGCCTTGGGGGAGGCCTTCAACGGCGGGGACGTCAACCAAGACGATATCGCCGAGTTCCCTGGCGGCGGCCCATACTGCGGCGGTTGCGCCCACATTGCCTGCGCCAACGATGGTGATCTTGGCACGACGCATGTTCGGTCCTTTCGTTTACCAGGCAGCAGATCCTGATGTTTCATAGGATGCACAATTCGTCGGCAAGAGACAAACTCGGCGACGGCCGGTTACCGGTTCTGAGAATTGCGCTTCCATTTGCAATTGCAGGTTATTTCACTTATGAGAATCCTAGTGTTGTATCAAAGGCCGGCGTGACTGTAAAACCCAGTTATTTGGATAGCCACATGTGTTGCGAACGCAAAGCTCGTGCCATGGCTGACTGCTCCTTAGCGAGCGGGTGCGGATGCTGTCGAAGATGGAAGCGTCGGTGAAGTGGGAGGAGTGGTGGGACAGGAGGAATTGCGATGCGGAGCATCCGTGTGGCGGCGGTTCAGTTTGAACACTCGGCAGGGGACAAGTCGGCGAACTTCTCGAAGATCGAATCGTTCGCCAAACGGGCGGCGGAGCAGGGCGTGGAGATGATCGCGTTTCCTGAGTGCTGCATTACCGGGTATTGGTTTTTGCGCAACCTGAGCCGGGGGCAACTGGAGGAACTGTCGGAGGCGGTCCCGGCGGGGGTATCGTCGGCGCGGTTGATCGAGCTGTCGCGCGAGTATCGCATGACGATGGGGGCGGGGCTTGTGGAGCGGAGCGACGACGGGCGGCTGTATAATACGTATGTGGTGGCGATGCCGGACGGGCAGGTGAAAAGGCATCGAAAGATCCAGGCGTTTGAGAGCGAGCACATTTCCAGCGGGAGCGAGTATACGGTGTTTGATACGCCACACGGGTGGCGAGTGGGGGTGTTGATCTGTTATGACAACAACATCATCGAGAATGTGCGGGTTACGGCGTTGAAGGGGGCGGAGATCCTGCTGTCGCCGCATCAGACGGGGGGCTGCCGGTCGGCCAGCCCGCATGCGATGAGCCCGGTGGATAAGGGGATATGGGAGAGGCGGTTTGAGAACCCGAAGGCGATCGAGGCGGAACTGACGGGGGACAAGGGGCGGGGATGGCTGATGCGGTGGCTGCCGGCGAGGGCGCATGATAATGGGTTGTTCCTGGTCTTCAGCAATGGCGTGGGGGTGGATGATGACGAGATTCGTACCGGGAACGCGATGATTCTCGATCCGTATGGAAGGACGGTGGTCGAGACGGGCAAGGCGGGGGATGAAATGGTGGTGGCGGATCTGGATGGGGGGTTGCTGGAGCGATGCACGGGGCGGCGGTGGATGATGGCGAGGAGGCCGGAACTGTACGGGCCGCTGACGGTGCCGACGGGGATGGAACGGGATACGCGGACGATCCGGTTTGGCCTCGATAAGTAGGCATGTTGGTTATGGTGTTTTCAGAACCGCGGCTGCTGCTGTGTCAGGCAGTGGATAGCGCCCAGGCCCCAGATCAGTTCCATGCAGTCGATGCCGATGACTCTGCGGCGGGGGAGGTGTTTCTGGAGGATCTCGATAGCGCGGCGGTCGTTGCGGCGATGGCGATACGTGGGGACGAGCAGGGCGCCGGTGATGAAATAGAAATTGGCGTAGGTTGCGGGCAGGCGGTGGCCGTGCTGGGTGATGATCCCGGGCATGGGGATTTGGACGATATTGAAAGTTCGGCGGTCCTCATCGCGGGCGAGTTGCAGTCGGCGGAGGTTGTCCTGGAGGACGGTGTAGTTCTCGTCGCGGGGGTCTTCTTCGACGGGGGCGACGATGGTGTTGGGGCTGATGAAGCGGGCGAGGTCATCGACGTGGCCGTCGGTGTCGTCGCCGGCGATGCCTTCGCCGAGCCAGACGACATGCTTTTGGCCGTAGTAGTCCTTGAGGATTTTTTCGAGCTGTTTTTTGGAGAGGTGGGGGTTGCGGTTTTTGTTGAGGAGGCAGGACTCGGTGGTCATGACGGTGCCGGAGCCATTGAAGTCAAGCGAGCCGCCTTCCATGACGATTTTGGGGTAGAAGACGGGGAGTCCGAGTGCCTCGGCGATGCGGGTGGGGACGTCGTCGTCGTCGGAGCAGTCGGGGTATTTTCCGCCCCAGGCGTTGAATTTCCAGTCGATGATGGCGGCCTGAGTCTGGCCGCGCCAGTTGCGCAAGATGAAAGCCGGGCCGTGGTCGCGGCACCAGGGTTCGTTGGTTCTGATATGGTGGAAACGGACGTTTGCGAGGGGGCATTTGTTGGCGCGCAGGTCCTGGCGGACGATCCGTTCCCAGTTGCCGTTGGGGACCATGATGAAGACCAACTCGCGGGCGGCGATGGGTTTGATGATGGCGGCCATGTTGGCGGGCACGGTGTGATAGCGGTCGGGAAAGGAGATGCCCTCCGGGCGGGGCCAACTGAGCCAGGTCGCCTTATGCGGATACCACTCCGGGGGCATCCAATACCCCAGAGAGGCGGGTTTTGCGTTGATGATTCTCGGCATCCGAGCGAGTCCCTTCGTTCAATCCATGAAACGTCTGGTCAGACCATCGTACGCGTCGATCCGGCGGTCGCGGAGGAATGGCCAATGGGTGCGGCCAGGTCGAAGAAGCGGTGGTCCTCGGTCTGGCAGAAGTAATGGCTTTTGAAGAGTTCGGGGGTGCAGATGATCTGCGCGCCGCGTCCGGCCGCCTGCTCGATCAATTGCAGTTGACGGGCGAGGTTTTGCTCGGGATCGGGCGAGCAGGGCATCTGGGTGAGTGCGACGGTCACCGAGCGTTTGGAGGTTGGTTTGGTCCTGTTACTCATCGCACTGACAATAGGAATCGTTCCACGTTGTCTGCCATTTCACCGAGGCCGCTCTTGGAGCGGTAGTCGATGTCGGCCAGCAGGTTGATCAGGCGGGCGGCACCGGCTTCGCCGATGGCGGCGGCGGTCTGGAAGAATGCTTTTTGCTGAGACGCCGGCCAGATCTTCAGATCTCTTGCGATCGCGAACTCGTTCTTGCCCTGTTTTTTCATGATCAAAGCCTTGCGGACTTTTTCAAGCCAGATGCACAGCCAGGTGACGGCGCGGAACTCGGCCGATGAGTCGAGCTGAACCAGATGCCGCCAGCGGCGGAGTGCTTCGGATATGTTGCCGACTCCCAGCGCATCGGTGAGGTGCCACATCTCCTGCTCGCGTTGGAAGGACACGGTCTGTTCGATCGCCGACGCGTCCACTGTTCCTTGTGTTTGAAGGGCGAGCTTCGCCAGTTCGTTGTCGAGTCGGCCGAGGTCATTGCCTATCAAGTCGAACAGCACCGCGGCAGCGTCGGGATCCAACGACAGCTTGTGCGTGCCCCTGGCCCGCTGCATGATCCAGCCGGCTACATCTTTGGGCGGATTGCAGTTGTGGATCTGGCCGATGGCGGCGATGGCCTTGTGGATACGCTGGTTTGACGGGAGGGAACTGAGACGCAATACCAACGAGGATTCGGCGGTGGGCTTGGCGACATAATTTTCCAGCGACTGGCGAAAACGAGAGACGAAGTCATCGGCGTCGCGGATGATGACGATCTTCCGGCTGGAGAACATGGCGAAACTGCGCAGCTCGTCGAGGACGTCGGCCAACTGGGCGGTTTCCCCTTCCACGTCAATTCGCTGAACATCTGGCGGAGCGGCCCGCAGCAATTCTGCCAGCGCGTCGAGCTGCAGAAAAAGATCCGTTCCAACCAGCGCATAGACGGGTTTGAGCATAGTGGTGTGTTTGTACGCTTGGGGGCGAGAGTCGTCAACGAACCACCAAGGCTGAGCTTTCGTACTGGCTTATATTCCGCTAGACTGCAGGGACTGGGTGCGGTATGGGCTTGGGCATCCGGATGAGGCTTCGGGTCATGGGCAATGGAGCGGCTATGTCAAATCCTTACGCGTCATTTTGTCAGGATTTCTACATCAACATGCGCCTCAATACGCAGTTGAACCTTCCTCACAATCGTGAGACGGTGCTGCATTTTTTCGAGCGAGTGCAGAGGGAATGCCCTGGCATGACGCAGTTCCGCAAGTACGACAGCGGCGACTTCAACCTGGAGGAAGAACGGACCAATGGCAGCTACCGGTGGGTTCGCCTGGAATCGCGGCGGCTGGTGAGCGGCTTCGTGAACCCGCCGACGCTGGAAGACGCGTTGGCGCTGCACCGGTTTCTGCTGGAGTTGGCGCCGTATCACCTGGGGATCAGCCAGCTTGAAATCGAGCACCTCGAGGTGCTGTTTGGATTTGATCTGAGTTATCGGGGGAATCATGATGAGGTGGTTATCGAGAGCCTGCTGTCGGAGTCGCCGCTGGCGTGTTTGATGGAGGAGCCAGGCGCGCGGCCGCTGGATGTTCAGCCGACGATCGCGGTATCGCTGAGCGATGATTGCCGGATGCAGGCGAGGGTGGAGGTGCTGACGCGGACGGACAACTACCAGGTGCGTACGGGGGATTATAACGATGACGAGATCAGCGTGTATCTGACGGTCCGCCGGTATTGGGGCGATCGGCCGAAGGAGCCGATGGAGAAGATCCTGACGGACCTGTTCGAGCGGGCTGATTCACTGTCGTCGTCGCGGGTGGTACCGAAGCTCTTGCGGCCGCTGTCGTCGGCGATCGCGTCGCGGTCATAGCGGTCAGGGAGAGTTGACCAGAAGACACGAAGTGGTGCTTTGAGAGTCCGTGGCGATTGGGCGTCGCCGGGATCAGGGGAGGCAGAGCTGGTCGATGTACGTGGCCTCGAAGTTAGGGTCGAGGTTGAGTTCGACGACGTGCATGTGGCGGCCGATGTGGGCCAATTCGCTGATGATGCTGCTGTCCAACATCGCGATGTAAGCGCCGGCGAGGGCAGTATTGCCGACGGGCAGAATCTGGTCGGGTCGGAAGCCTGGCAACATGCCGCAATCGATGGCGTGCTGGGGGTTTAAGTGCGTGCCGAAGCCGCCGGCCAGGTAGAGTCGTTTGATGTGGGAGGGGTCCAGGCCGACCTGGTTGAGGAGGATGAGGATGCCTGCGGCGATGGCAGCCTTGGCTTGCAGCAGATGAGCGATGTCCACTGCGGAGACGACGAGGGGGCGCTTGCCGTCGGCGCTGGCGATGCGGAAGGCGAGGTCGGTGTTGTTTTTGCCCCAGGGGAGCAACAGGCCGGATGAGTCGGGGATGGCGTGGCGGATGAATCGTCCGGTGGGGGTGATCAGGCCGAGGCGGCGTGCCTGGGCGAGGAAGTCGATGTAAGCCGAGCCGCAGAGACCCTCGGGGCGGAGGTTCTTTTCCTGGCCGATCACTTCAGCGTGGACGGACAGCGGATCATTGGTCAAGGTGATGTAGCTGATGGCTCCATCGCCGGCGCGGATGCCGCAGGAGAGGCCTGCGCCTTCGAAAGCGGGTCCGGCGGCGGTGGCGCAGCCGAAGAGGCGGTCGGCGTGCTTGAGGATGATCTCGCCATTGGTTCCGGCATCGACCAGGAGGCTGGGGCCTGGGTCGTAGCGCAGGCCGCTGGCGACGATCCCGGCGGTGAGGTCGGCGCCGATGTAGGCGGCGGCGCTGGGGAGCAGATGGATGGCGGCGGAGGGGGAACAGGGGAACGATGAACGATGAACGATGAACGATGAATCAGGGCCGTCCGGGGGCTGAGTGGCTGGCGAGAAGAGGTCGGCGGGAGAGAGAATCCGATGCTCGAGGAAGGTGGGCGTGAATGGGGCGACGCCCATGGACGAGGGATCGACGCCGGCGGCGATGTGCAGCATGGTCGTGTTGCCGGCGATGGTGATGCAGACGATCTGGTCAGGGGATACGCCGGCCTGGTTCATGGCGTCGGCGAGCAGAGGGGCGATGGTGCGGTTGGCGACCGCGTCCTGAAGTTGGCGGAGGCCGTCGCGGTTTTGGGAGCAGAGGGTGATGCGCGTGACCACGTCGTCGCCCAGGTGCATCTGTTGGTTGAATGCGGCGGACTTGGCGAGGATTCGGCCATCGGTCAGATCGAGCAGCAAGACGACGACGGTGGTGGTGCCGATGTCGATGGCGGCGCCGATGGGACGGAAAGCGGGGTTGATTTGGGGCGTGCGATAGAGGGGGCTGTGGGCGTAGGGGATGTTGATGCTGAAATCGGTGACAACCAATGGCTGGTAGGCGACCAGCGACCGTGCGGGCAGGCGCAGACTGGCTGGGGCGCCGCCATTGAGGCGGTGTTCGCAACTGCGGATCGGAAGGGGGGTGTCGTTGGCGATGATGGTTTGGCCGGTGGGGATGTGGGTCAGTGAGCCAGTGACCAATTCGATGATGCAGCCGTCGCAGATGCCGCGGCCGCCGCAGCGCATGTTCAGGGGGAAGTTGGCGCGGCGCAACAAGTCGGTGAGCGGTCGCTGTTGCGATTCTGTGTGCACGTGAACCCACTGGCGGCCCTTGGGGGATTCGATTTCGAGGCTCGGACGTTGCTCCATAGCGGCCCTGCTCCTGATGGGTGCGATGTTCAGGCCGGCGAATCCTGGCTTGGACAGGCCGGTGCTGGTTCGATGACGCGTTCGTCGGCGGTCATGCGAATGCTCTGGCCGGGTTCGAGCACCACGAACCGGTCATTATCCCAGTCTCCGCTGAGCAATGCCATGAGCAATGCGGGGTCGCCGTGGCGATGATCGCAGGACCAGCCGAGCCAATCGGCGCATTGCCGGGTGTATTGCAGATCGGCTTCGGTGACGCCGACGCCCAAATCGACGTAGGTGGCGCGGTTGTAACTCTTGAACCAGGCTTGCTCCTGCTCCATGAGGAACTGGGCGTTGTCTTGGCCGTACTTTTCGCAGTACTGCTGGTAGAGCTTGTCGTAGCGATCCTTGCCGGGGGGAATGTGATGGAGATTCCAGCCGGGGGAGTACCAGTAGGTTCCCGGGTTCTGTTTGACGTATTCGGCGTAGCGCTCTTTGCTGCCGAGGAGGAGGGTGATGCAGTCATGGGCGCGGGGGATGACGAGCTTGGCGCGGGTGGTGCGGACGCCCTCGGTGCCGCGGCTGCACAGGCCATAGCCCAGGACGATGGCCTGGATGTCGGGGAGCTGTTCGGCACGGGTGATGGCCTCCTGGAGGGTTTGGCGGAGCTTGTCGGGCTCGTTGTGGAGGCCTTGCTCGAGGGTATGGATGTGGATGATGTGGGCGAGGTCGCGGGCGAACTGGCGGATTTCGATGTCGAGCACGGCGCAGGTGATGACGGCGGTGCGCAGAGGGTCGCGGGGCATGCCGGCTTCCGAGTTGTGGTCGTCGTTGGGCACAGGCGGAGAATCGTAGCCACTGTCCGGCCGCAGTTCCAATCCATGCGTACGCTTGATTTTGGGGGCGGGAATGGCCAGAATCATGGTACATTATCTGGTGTCTGGGCTGATTGGTGTCGAGCATTGCATACAAGAGGATGGCATGGTGAACCTTCAGAATCTAGCGGACGCGATCAAGGTAGGAAATCGGGCCGAGGCGACGAAGCTGACCAGGCAGGCCATCGACGAGAAGGTGGGCGCGAAGGAAATCCTCGAGGCGATGGTGGGCGCGATGGACGAGATCGGCAAGAAATTCCAGCGCAATGAAGTGTTTGTGCCGGAGATGCTGATCGCGTCGCGGGCGATGAAGGAGAGCATGGCGGTGCTGGAGCCGCTCCTGGTGAAGGCGGGCATCAAGCCGGCGTTCACGGCGGTGATCGGGACGGTCGCCGGCGACCTGCACGACATCGGTAAGAACCTTGTGGCGATGATGTGGAAGGGCGCGAACTTTGGCGTGGTGGACCTTGGGACTAATGTGTCGCCGGAGAAATTCCTGGCGGCGGCGAAAGAGCACAAAGCCAGGGTCGTGGGTCTGTCGGCTTTGTTGACGACGACGATGCCGGCGATGAAGCAGACGGTGGCCGCGTTGAGGGCGGCCAATTTGGCGGGGCTCAAGGTGGTCATTGGCGGTGCTCCGATAACGCAAGAATTCGCTACCGAGATCGGCGCCGACGCGTTCGCGCCGGATGCGGCCAGCGCCGTGGAAATGGTGCGGAAACTCATGGTGGCATAAAGGGGCTGGGATTGGCAATGACCCGGTGAGGGTGATAGTGCGCACAGGGATTTCCTATGAGCGACAGATGTACGCCGACCCGGTATCAGACGCTGGCGATCAGCAATCCGGATGACCTTTACTTTGGAACTGCTCCCCGGCCGGTTCGCACCCGGCAAGGCATGGTGATCGGGGGCGGGGTTGTCTACCCCGAGCTGAATTTCACGCTGCCGCCGATTTCGGTGGAGCAATCGACGCACGGCAGGATCTGCCAACAGTATCGCGAGATCATCACGGGGGCGCTGGCACGGGCGGTGGAACTGGAAACGCCGGGGCTGGTGATCGAATTCGAGACGCTGCCGCCGATGACCGAAAACCCGCAGTGGGCGATCGACATCACGAAGATCCTGGTTGATGCGATGGAAGGCGCCCATGCCAAGCATGGCCTCTTGAGCGCGCTGCGGATCACGCCCAATGACACGCGCGAATTCATCCGACCGCCGGTCATGCGCAGTGGCCAGAAGTGGGATGACATGCTCGCGACGTTCGAGGGCTGTGCGGCGGCGGGGGCGGAGTTGCTTAGCATCGAATCGGTCGGCGGCAAAGAAGTTCACGATGACGCGCTGACGATGTGCGACCTGCCGCAGGTGATTTTCGCGCTGTGCGTTATGGGCGTGCGGGACATGCAGTTCCTGTGGACACAGGTATCGCAGATCGCCAAGCGGCACCGCGCGATTTCGGCCGGCGATACTGCTTGCGGGTTTGGAAACACCGCGATGGTGCTGGCGGAACAGAAGTTGATCCCACGGGTTTTCGCGGCCGTCGTGCGCGCGGTGACGGCCGTGCGGTCGCTGGTGGCGTATGAGTGCGGCGCGGTCGGGCCGGGTAAGGATTGCGGATATGAGAACCCGATTCTCAAGGCGATCACCGGCTACCCGATGGCCATGGAAGGGAAAACGGCGGCGTGCGCTCATCTGAGCCCGGTGGGGAACATCGCGGCGGCCACATGCGACACCTGGAGCAATGAATCGGTGCAGAATATCCGGCTGTTGGGCGGCATGGCGCCGACGTGCTACATGGAACAACTGATCTACGACTGCCGGCTGATGAACCGGGCGCTGGCGCACGGGCGGGAGTCGGCGCTGATGCTGCAGGGGTGGATGGTCGAGTCGGACGAAGGGCTCGATCCGCAGGCGTATGTTCTGGCTCCGGATCATGCGATCGCCATTGCGCGGTCGATCGTTGTGTCGCGGGATTACTACACTGCGGGCAAGACGGCGGCGCTGACGGCGGTGGGGCTGATCCGCCAAGGCCTCCGCAGCGGCCGGCTGAAGCTCAACGCGCGCGAGGTGCCATGGCTCCAGACCATGCAGCATGCTGTCGAGGAATTGCCGGACCGCGAATCGACGTTCATCGATCAGATGATGGGCGGTGTCGATACGAGCAAGTTCATTGCAAAGGATTACGAGCTGTAGGGCAGATCAATCGAAGCCAGAGGACGCATCCCTGGGCTTCTTGCGCAAAGCGGTGAAGGGAAGTGGACATGACCGGGCAAGAGCGGGTGGATCGGATGTTCCATCGCCGGGAGCAGGACCGCGTGCCGCGGCACGAGTCGTTCTGGGCCGAGACGATCGAGCGATGGCAGAAGGAAGGCCTCTCCGGCGATACGCGGGCGGTTCTGGACATGCTGGAGACGGATTTTCACCAGCTTTGCTGGATGTGGCCGGCTGCGTTCCCTGGCGAAGAGGAGATCGTCAGCCAGGATGAAGAGACGAAGGTCGTCCGCGATGCCCAGGGCAAGCTGGTGCGTTATTGGAAGGACAAGAGCGGCACGCCGGAGCATCTGGGGTTCGAGTGCGACAGCCGCCAGAAGTGGGAGAAGGTTTTTAAGCCCGCACTGCTGGACTCTGGCCTCCAGGTGGATCCGGAAGCGACCAAGCGGAATCTCGCCATCGGCCGCAAGAGGGGCCGGTGGTGTTTCATGGCCGGCGTGGAGAGCTTCGAGGAGACGCGGTCGCTGATGGGCGACGAGATCACGATGATTGCGATGGCCGAGGACCCGGAGTGGGTTCGGGACGTGTCCAAGACCTTCACCGACGTGATGCTGCGGAACCTCGATGCGTGCATGGGCATGGGCATTGCTCCCGACGGTCTGTGGATTTACGGCGACATGGCGTTTAACCACGCGACGATGTGCTCGCCGAAGATGTACCGCGAGTTGATTTGGCCGGACCACAAGCGGCTGGCCGATTGGGCGCACGTGCATAATATGCGATTTATCTTTCACACCGATGGGGATGTGAATGGTGTGATGGATTTGTATGTTCAGGCGGGTTTCGACTGCCTTCAGCCGCTGGAGGCCAAGGCCGGCATGGATATCCGGCGGTTGTGCCCGAAATTTGGGAAGGATCTGGCTTTTTTTGGTAATATTGACGTGATGGTGATGGTGTCGAACGATCGCGGTCGGATCGAACAGGAGATCCGGTCCAAGTTCGAGGCTGGGAAAGCGACGCGCGGATATATATACCACTCGGACCATTCCGTGCCGCCGCAGGTGAGCTGGGAAACGTATCGGTTCATCGTGGATTGCGTGAAACGGTACGGGCGGTACAGCTAGGTGACAGAAGACGCGGCCGCGCGCAGGCGGCGGCTGAACAGGAAGGCGTTATGGCAAAGACGAATCTGCTTGAGGAGCTGAAAAAGCGGCCGCTGCTTTGTGACGGCGCGATGGGGACGCAGCTCTTCATACGCGGGCTGGCGGCCGGAGCGTGCGGCGAACTCTGGAACGTCGGTCGCCCGGAGGTTGTGCAGGAGGTCCATCGCGCCTACCGCCAGGCCGGCTGCGATCTGATCACCACCAACACCTTTGGTGCATCGTCGGCGGCGTTGGGAAAACACGGTTTGTCCGACCAGACGGCGACGCTCAACCGCACCGGCGCCGCTGCAGCCATCCGCGAAGCCACTCCGGATGCCTGGGTTCTGGGCGACGTCGGGCCATTCGGAGAATTCATCGAGCCTCTTGGCGACATGAAGGCGGAGGAACTGTTGGAGATCTTCGGCGAACAGGCGGCGGCACTGTACGCCGCCGGCGTCGATGCGATCATCATCGAGACGATGTCAGACCCGACCGAGTTGGAGGTTGCGGTGAAGGCGGCCAAGCGGGCAAGTGCCAAGCCGGTCATCGCAACGTACGCCTTTGCGGACGGCGGGGGCGGATCGTTCCGCACCATGATGGGCACACCGGTGAAGGATGCGATCGCCCGCGCGATCGCTGCCGGGGCGGATGTGGTGGGCGCCAACTGCGGCAGCTCGCTGAGTCTGAGCGATTATGTGAACCTGGCCGAGCAGATCGTGGCAGCGGCGGGAAAGACGCCGGTGATCGTGCAGCCCAACGCCGGCTCGCCCATGCTGCTGGATGGCAAATTGGTCTACCGCGCCAAGCCGGAAGACATGACTGCCGCCGTGCCGTCGCTGCTGAAAACCGGGGTGCGGATCATCGGCGGCTGCTGCGGGACGACGCCGAGCCATCTGCGGGCGATGGGCGAGGCGATGCGACGGGAAACCGTCGGCTGACGCCAGGAAAAGCCCATGGGCGGGGGCACCTGCGCGTTTTCGCCGGCGCCTCTGCGGCCCAATCGAGCATTCCGCGAAGGATTTTCCAATTTCCGGTACATTTACCCGGTGAAAGGTTGTGCATTGGGTCGCGGAGCCCATGGAACGGGAACCCGCGCCGCCCGCGCGGCGTCTGATGATGCGGGCTTTGGTCTATCAGGGCCGAACGTGGAGAAGCAGCTTTGAAACCGAGTTTCGATACTGCGTGGCGAAAGCGAGCGATTGGCGGGGAGCGGGCCGCGATCCAGATGCTGGCCGACGCCGCCCTTACCCCGCTTTACGTTTTCTGCCTCTACCGCGTGGGGCGCAACCGGCACCTCTGCGAAGAAGTCGTCCAGGAAACCCTGGTCCAGGCGATCCGCGACATCGGCCAATACGACCCCGCCCGCAGCGACAACAGCATCTTCGGCTGGCTGACAGGCCTGGCGCGCAATCACATTCACCGCGTGCTGGCTCGGGAAAACGCATCGGTTTCGTTGGAGGCGCTCTGGGCGAGGATGGACCGCGAGTTGCTGGATGTCTACGCCAAGCTCGAATCCGAGCCGTTCAGCGATGAGGTGCTGCAGCGTGAGGAGACGCGAGAAATGGTGAACGTGACGATGTCGCAGCTTCCTGTGCACTATCGCGACGCGCTCGAGGCCAAGTATGTCGCCGGGCGCAGCGTTCGCGAGATCGCCGCGGCGTCGCGCATGTCGGAGAAAGCTGCCGAGTCGCTGCTGACGCGGGCGCGCGAGGCGTTCCGTGCAACGTTTGTGGCACTGGCCCGCAACCTCAATGTGGAGCCTGTCATCTGACCGGGTACTGCGATGAGTGAAACTCCTGAAACCAATCCGTCTTTGCCCAATGCCGCCGACGAAAACGTGCGGCGGCTGCTGAGCGAAGTCTATCGACCGGAAATCCCCGATTCCGCGTTCATCAAGCGCGTGGAGGAACAAATGTACGCTGTCGCTTCCGCACCGGTGAGCTATCGATTGTGGACGAGCCCGCGTTTTGCCGCCGCCGCCTCGGCTGCCGTAGCGGCGATGCTGCTGATCGGCGTGGGGTGGCTCTTGTTCCATGGTGGGGCGGCAACATACGAGAAAGTCCCCAATCTGCTGCAAGCAAACAATATGCAACCGGGCGGCGACGGCACGAACGCAATCGTATCCGGTTTCGCGGGCCTGACACCGCGCCCGCGAGCACAATCCCCGGCGGCGAAGACGGTCGCGATCGGTGATTCCTTCCAGACGAAAGCCGCCGAGCGAAGGCGTATTGTGCTGCCGGATGGGTCGGTGCTGTATGTGAACCAGAACACCACGGCCAAGCTCGAAGCGGATCGGCGTCTTTCGGTGTCGGCCGGTGAGGTCTATGTGGAAGTCTCGCCGCGCTCGGCGGGGTCTGCGTCGGGCACGGCGACGTTTGTCGTGAAAACGCCAAGCCGCACCGTGTCCGCCATGGGCACCAAGTTCGATGTCCAGGTCGGCAGCGAAGGCACCGGTGTGCTGGTGACGCAAGGCCAGGTGCAGGTCAGCGACCTGAAGAGCGCATTGACGTCGGGGCAGCAGCTTGCGCCTGAGAAAGCCAAGACCGAATCTCCGATTGCGCCGGCGCCGCGTGCATCAAAGGCGCTGGACTGGACGCAGGACCTGATGGCCGCCGCCGAGTCGCCGCTCGTGCCCGACAGCGAATACCAGGGCGGGGCGATCATCGTCGTCGATCCGTATGGCCAGCAGGCTCGCCTGAGCCTGCGCAAATATCACATCGACGTGCACATCGAAGACGGCTTCGCCCGTACGACGATCGATCAGACCTATTTCAACCACGAAAACTCGCGGCAGGAAGGCACGTTTTACTTCCCGCTGCCGGCCGACGCTTCGCTGAACCGCCTGGCGATGTACGTGGACGGCAAACTGATGGAAGGCGGCATGGCCGAGCGCGATTACGCGCGCGCCGTCTATGAGCAGATCCTGTACACCCGCCGCGACCCCGCTCTCCTGGAATGGATGGACGGCAGCACGTTCAAGATGCGCGTGTTCCCTCTGGAACCGCGGCAGGAGAAGCGCATCATCATCAGCTACGTGCAGAAGCTCCCCGAGGCGTATAGCCAGACCGAGTATCGTTTCCCCGCGGGGCACAACATGGAACTGGTGCGTGATTGGTCGTTCCACGCGACGGTCAAGAACGCTTTTGGCACGCACTGGAGCAGCGATAGCCATGTGCTTAGGGCCAACTATGTGGGCAATGACCTGACGCTGGACGCGGCGGACAAGCTGATCAAGCCCGATCAGGACGTTGTCGTCCGGCTGCAGAATTCTCAGCGTGCGCAGAGCCTGGCGGACGTATCGCGGTTCTCCGGCGCAAACCACGAAGGCTCGCGGTACCTGATGCTGCGTTACCGGCCGAATCTGCCGAGTGACGCGGTTCGGCAGCGGCGAGATTGGGTGTTTCTGTTCGAGAGCTCGGGAAATCGCGATCCGCTCCTGGCTCGCGTGCAGGTGGATGTGATCAAGACGATCCTGGAGAACGTCGAGCACGATGACACGTTCAACATCGTCACCGCCGGCACGCGCACGACAACGTATGCGACATCGGCGCAGCCAGCGACGCCCCAGAATGTGAAGGCGGCGGTGGCGTATCTGGAGAAATCGCATCTGGTGGGGGCGCTGGACCTGGCGAAAGCTCTGTCGGCGGTTGAGCCGCTGGTCCAGGGTGCGCAGAACCCGTATCTGGTCCACGTCGGCGCCGGCGTCTCGGCGCTGGGCGAGCGACGGGAGGACGTGCTGGCCCAGCGCGTTCCGCCCAGGGCGCATTACGTCGGCGTGGGGGTTGGAAAGCAATGGTCCAGAGCGTTCATGAAAGCCGCCGCCGCGCGGACGGGAGGCTATTTCACGCAGATCAACCCGGACGAGCAAATCACGTGGCGCGCGTTCGACCTGGTGGCGACGCTGAACACGCCGCGTCTGCTGGACATCAAGGTGGCCGACAGCGCGGGCCAAACAGCGTTCCTCGGGTTCAGCGACTCGATCTCGCAAGGCGAAGAGCTTGCTGCGGTCGCGCGAATCGATGCCGGCAGCCCCGATCCGAAGGAATTGACGATCACCGGCACGCTCAACGGTCAGCCGTATAAGCGTACGGTCGCGGTCGAAAATCTGGCCGCCAACGCCGACTATCTGCCGCGGGCGTGGGCGAAGATGGAGATCGATCGGCTGCTGGCCGACAACGCCGAGACCAACAAACCCCGCATCATCGAGTTGAGCAAGGCGATGTACGTGATGTCGCCGTTCACATCGCTGCTCGTGTTGGAAGACGAGAAGATGTACGAGCAATTCAAGGTCGATCGCGGGCGCAAGGACCACTGGGCGATGTACGCCGCCCCGGAGAAGATCAACGTGGTCAACGAGCCGGATGGCAATTCGCCCACTGGCGCTGCGAAGACCGGAGAGAATGCCGCACAAAAGCCATCCGCCGAGCAGATCCTTCAGACGATCCTCGTGCGCTTTCCGCCGCGATTGCTCTACTGGCCCAACGAGCAGTACAACTACGGCAGCCAGACGATGACGGCGGAGCAGATCTACACGATCTACAGCGGGGCACACCTGGTGAACATGAATTTCCAGCGGGGAGAGGAGCGAGGGATGCTGATGAGTTATGGCGGGCGGCGCGGTTTCTTCGGGGGCAGCGCTGGCGGTGGCGGCTTCGGCGGCGGCGGTGAGTCGGAACGATGGGACGGCGATCAGCGCCTGAACTTGTGGGCCATGCGCGGTGGCGAGATCAACATTAACGCGGCATCGCGCGAGATCTCGGACATGCTTTCCACCGCAAGCCCCACAATAGCCGTGGACAAAAAGAGCGCCGGCAAGAGCCGCGCCGGCGGGGATGTCGACCGGGCCACATTCTTCCGTTCGGTCGCCTCTAGCTCTCGACTCATCGGCTCCCGCCAAGAGCGTTTTTCCACCGCCCTCGACGCCCGAATTGTCGTCAGCGGAAAACCCATCAGCGGAAGATTCGACGAAGCGCTTTCCGATGAATTGCGCAGGCGGGGCGGTCCACGTGGTGCCAATCAACTTGCCGATTTATCCCAAATCGCCGGATTTGACTTCTACAGTTTGATCGAAGCGAAGGAAAAACAACTTGGCGCTCGCGAGGTCGGGGCGTCTGGCGTGTACAAGCGCGTCCGCAACTACTCCTCCAACAACCTTCTCTACCAGCGCCCGCATTTCAGCGGCGATTGGCGGTTCTTCAGCGACCTGGTCCATTTCGCCCCCGGCATGAATACCAGCCAGGCCGACATCGACGCGGTGCTCGAAGCCGAAGCCGCCGCCGACCCGGCAGCCGCCCCCGGCAACATCGACCCCGCCGCACGCAAGCTCATCGAGCAAGCCCGAAGCACCGGCTGGCAATCCGTTACCATTCGCCCCGCCGGTCGCGATCGGGAATTCACCATCACCTTCGACGACTCCGGCCGCTATGCCTACCAACGCAAAATCAGCGAAAACCTCCGCGAATATGTCTACTGCGACGGCAAGACCCTCTGGCACATCTACCCCGACCTGGGCATCGGCTCGCAACGAACGGTCAGCCGGTTCCACCGCGCGGAGTTCGCTTCCCTTGTTCCCTATTTCCTGCCCTCTGCCGACGATCTTGCACGCGGCCTCGATCTGACCCTCCTCGACCCCCATACCATCGCCCTTACCCCCCGCAGAATCGACCAGCCCACGCCCGCCACTCAGCCCACTACGCAGCCGATGTACGCGAAGCTCCATCTGATCTTCGACGACCGAAGCCAGCTCATCGAACGTCGTATCATCGAAATGCCCTCCGGCAAGACGCTCTACCGCCAGACCTGCACCGGCACCGGCGTCGTTCAGCTTCTCAACGCCGACGGCAAGGAGATCGATAAGCAGGACCTGTCGCTGAAGGATGCGCAGTTTGTGAACGTCACGCCGGACGCGAAGGATGTGGTCGTCCTGCCGCTGCCACTGCGGACGCGCGAGTACGTCATGCAGAACCGGCGATTGAAGGACGATGGCAAGTACGAGTGGAGCAGTGACGACGCGCTGGCGGTGATCGCCGCCGACCTGAGTGTCAACTTTAGCGACATGACCGAGGTCATGGCCCACCGATTCTTCAGCAACAACGATCGGCGGATGGGCTTCTATACGCTGCTGGTGTCGGCTGGACAGCATTTGGATGTCAAAGTGTTCAGGCAATTGGTGAACAACGTCGCTGTATCATTTGATCCCCTGGCCGACCATCCCAACTCCTCGCTGGCGCAGTACATCGTCGAGCAGCTCCGGTTCACCCAACAAGGCTACACCGCCGATACCCCCGCGCCGGACTCGTCCAAGACGTCGTTCATCAACCGCCTGGCCAATGTACGCTACATCCAGGCCCGGTTCATGAGCGGCCGCGCCAACCAAGGCGAAGAGAACAGCCGCCGCGCCGACCGCCAGCGAGCCCTCGACTTCATCCGCACGTGCAACGACCCGTATCTCGGCTGGTCGGTCCTCAGCCTGATTCACAACTACGGCGGCGGCTACGCGGGCTTCTACGATCAGCTTGCCGACGCCGCCAAGGCGTTCCAGGAAGTGGACGGCCTCGGCTACTCCGCACGTTATGAATACGCCAGCGCACTGCAAAACGGCGGCAAATACGCCGAAGCCCGCAAGCTCTTCGGCGAGCTCTACCGCCAGACCGTTGACAAGGGAATCCTCCCACCGATCGACTACCAGTTCCGCAACGCCTTCCAGCAAGACGACGCCGGCCGCGGCGAATTCATCAAGATGCTCCGCGACGCGTCGGCCACGTTGATCGCCAAAGCCGGCCGCCCCGCTGGCGTTTATATCGCGTGGCAGTGCTACCAGGTGGGCGATCAGCCCATGGCGGAGGACCTCTTCGGCTCAGCGATGATGGACGTGCCCCAGTCGGAACGGCTGATGACGAATCTGGCGGCGATCGAGTACCTCTGGCAAACCAATCAGGCGCCCCGGGCCGATGCACTGATCGAACCGCTGTTGGCGGATGCCGAATACAGCAAGTACCCCGAACTCTGGCGCCTGGGATCTGCGATCGCCTCCGCCCGAGGCATGATGGCCCGCTCGCTTTCCCGCCTTGAGCGGGCGATCGATATGGACTATCAGAACCTGCCGCCGATCGTGAACGTGCAGACGGTGCGCAGCGACTACGGCCAGCTTCTCCAGCAGTACCAGCAGTTGGCCGATGCGATCACGACATTGGAGAAGGACCCGCCGAAGGAACTGCTGGCGAAGGTGATTCGGTACGCCGACCGTTGGCGTGTGTTGGACCCCGATGACACCGCCGCCTGCCAGGCCGCCGCCCGCATACTCCAGCGCTTCGACGCCCGCGAGATGGCGTGGGACTATCTCACGACCCCATTGGCCAAACGCCCCAACGAGGCCGCCGGCTGGCAGAACCTCGCGTCGTCGCTTCGCCAGCAGGGCGATTGGCAACTTGCGGATCGCGCGTATGCGACGGCTTTCGATGTCGAGCCGACCAACGCCCAGATCCTCTGGGACCGCGCCCAGCTTCTTCAGCAGTCGCAGCGATACGAGGACGCCCGGCGCCTGTACCGCCAGATTGCCGACGGCCAGTGGCAGCCTCGTTTCAACTGGATCCAGTCCCAGGCCCGTAATTTCACCCGCGGGAATTGATCGCCGCGACCATGGTTATCGGTCCACATTCCCGCAACCCCTGTTAGAAGCCCAGGGCGCCGCCGTGGGCTTTGACATTTTACATTTGCACTTTCGCGTTTCCGCCATATTGTTTGGTTATGTTGCCGACGGGTTTTTCTTTGCTGGTCGCGATAGCGGGGTGGTATTACATGTTCTACTCGGTTGCGGCCGGTTCGCTGGCCGGCGTGGAGCACTCCCGCATGAACCGCCGCCGGGTACGGTTGCGCAAAGCAGGGGGACTGGCGATGTTCCTGTTGGGGGTCTTCTTTTTCGCCGGGTTCTATGCAGTCGAACTGGACCGTCCAAGCCGCGGCTTCTACTTGATATGGGCCATGGTGTTGTTTCTACTGCTGGCGATCGTCGTGCTGGGGGCGATCGACCTGCTGATGACACGCAAGCTGAGCCAACAGCATCATTGCGTATGACACGCTTGCCCATGATGAGACTGCTCTTGCTCATAATCGCGATTGCTCTGATTGTGGTGGCTGTTACCATGCCCCCGATGGGTTGCCAGCACAACAGCGCCAGCGGCCTGCGGACCGTGCAGATGCAGATCGGTCGCAAAATGTTCACCCTGGAGGTCGCCGACACGTTCGCCTCGCGACAGTATGGCCTGATGCACCGCGACTCGATGCCTTCCAATCACGGCATGATCTTCGTCTTTGCTCACGAGGAGCCGTTGGCGTTCTGGATGAAGAACACACCCATTCCGCTGGACATCATCTACCTCGACGCTGCGGGGCAAGTGGTTTCGATTCGCCCGATGAAGCCGCACGACCTTGGGACCGTGCCCAGTGGCGGGTCCGCGCAGTATGCGATCGAGTTGAACCAAGGCGCCGCCGCCGCCGTGGGGTTAAAAGCCGGCGATAAGCTGGCGATACCCAAACAAGCGCAAACGGCCAAGGCGAATGACAACACCGAGAGCAACGTCGACTAACGCGTATTATCTGCCGCCTGCCCGCGCCTCTTCCCACGCCCGCCGCCAGACTTCCTCAACACGCACGACCGCCCACGCCCACTGTTTCGCTTTGAGCTTCAGCACCGTCAGCTTTTCGCCCCGCCACTGCCCCGTGTATTGAAAGAACGCTTCGGCGTTCCACCGTCCTGGCCCGTCGGGTCCGGCCTGCGGATATGCGATCTTTGCCGCCCGGCCTATGATCGGTAGCGCGTCGTAGCTGATCAGCGAAACCTCGAGCGTCGCCTGCCAAAGGTTCTTGGTTCGGACCGGGTCTTTGAGTTGCCGCAACTCCTCGCTGAACGAATCCCACAGCGCCAGCCGAAGGTCCGCGTAGTCGTTCCGGTCGTCATCGACCAGGCGGTATTCCATGTCGGCATGGATGTCGGGCGCCTGCTTCGAGTCGATGCCCGGGAAATACGACCGGCTTTTATAGTCCTCGGTGGCATGGTGCGGCTGCGTGTTGTCCTCAAGGTAATGGGCCAGATACCCGGCCCACTTGGCCGCGTGTTCGTCCCGCGGGTAGTTGCCCGGAGCATCATCAAGCCGGCCGTCGCGAATCGCCTTCACCATCTGCCCATATGCGTGCTCGATCCTGAACGGCAACATGCCGGCCGTCTTGAACCTCGGATCAGCCATGTCTGGCGGAATGTCGCTCGGCTTCGGTTGATGCGATAGATCATCCGCATAGGTCCGCTGCGCCGGATCGGACATGAACAACTCCAGGTCGATGTAGTGGAGCTTGCCCTCGTGCACTCCAAACGGATCGACTTTGCTCTCCGGCTTGTCGGCTATGGCGTGCATGTCCGGCACGGTGCACCAGAAAAGAATGCCATCAACCCCACGCGGAAATAACCCCACTTGCTTGTGCAGCAGATAGTCCCGCTCACCGGCGGCATCCAACAGCGGCGCGGCGGCGCGCGCCAGCCATTGCTTCATGTCCGCCGGTGTCGTCGGATCGGCCATCAACCGCTCGGCGGCGACGCGCGTCAACTGGATGTGCTCTTTGTTGCTCCATGCTTCGGCCTTGGGCAGCGCCATCCCCAACAAGGCCAGCCAACATAACACCCATCGCATGATGATCTCCTTGGCTGGAGCATAGGTGTGCCGGCGGGAAAAGCAAAGGCCCGGAAGAACCAAGCCCCCGCGAGATGGTCCTCGCGGGGGCTTGCGTTGTCGCGGATCTTCAGTCAGCGGATTCAGAAGGCTCAGTTGGACGCAACGCTCTGCCACTGGGGGTTGCCAAAGGCGATCGCCTCGATGCGTGGGCTGCCGCCGGCCATGCCGCCCTTCACCAGGACGAAAATGATCTCCGGCCGCACGCTTTCCACCACACCCAAGGCTCCCGTTGGCGCGGACCAGAACACCACCACGCCCACCAGATCGCCCGGCTTGGCGGTCAGCGTCTCGGTCAGCCACCTCGCCGCGGCAGTGTTGGCCCTGGCCATCTGCGCCTCGTTCTGCGGGGTCATATATCGTTTGAGCTCGTCCGGCACCTGCTGTGCCTGAGCGAATGATTCGACAATATCGGTTGCCATCCGCGAAGGAGCATGCACATAAGCGCGAGCGGAGATTATCGCCGCCCCATGTGTGCGCGACAGCAGCCGCACGGCATCGGCGGTCTTGGCATCAAACCCGTGCACCGAGGCATTGTCGGCCAGCAGCGGCACCAGCGCTGCCGGATCGCTCTGCGCCAGTGCCTGCGCGAACTGTTCGACAGTCTGTGTCCAAGGCTCGGCCGAAGGCCGCGTGGCCTGACCTTGCACGAGACTGCGGAGCACGAAAGTAGCGATAATGCAAAGAGTAACGCCGCGCATTTCTGAACCTCCATTTCGGCTATCGGCAGGAACGAAGGGCGATTCAAGCGGCATTACTGACGCGGCGCATTTTGCTGTGATTGTCTCGATTACCGGACCCAATCGGGCGCACGCTGGCCCAGGCCGTCGAGTTGATCGCACCTTTGGTGCAGAGCCTGGGCCGCCAAAACCAGCGGCCTGCGAGTGAGCCCGCGCCGATTAATGCCTGAATTTGTGCAGAGTCCGGCCGTTCGCCTTGTGGGGTCATCCCTTCATCGCCTCGACGCCGCCCATGATCTCTGACAGCTCGGTGGTGATCTGGCTCTGGCGGGCGCGGTTGTAACGCATGGTCAAGGCCTTGACCATCTTGTCGGCGTTGTCGGTGGCGCTCTTCATGGCCACCATGCGCGCGACGTTTTCGCTGGTCGTGGCGTCGAGGAAGCACTGGAACAACACCGTCTTCACCATCAGCGGAAGCAGATCGTCCAGCAGTTCCTTGGCAGACGGCGAGAAATCATAGATGACCTCGCCGGGAGCGGCTTGCGACTCGGCGCGAACATCGTGTCCGGTTCGCGCGGTGTCGGCCAGGCCAGCGCGAGCCTGGGCCTCCTTTTCGGCGACCTGCAAAGCAATGTGCTTGCCCACTTCCTGTACGCTGGCCAGCGGCAGCAGCGTCAGCACGTCGGCTTTCTGGGTGCTGGTGCTGATGAAGTTCATGTAGGCGACGTGCACGGCGTCGAGCTGGCCGGAGGTGAATCGCTCGATGAAATAGCTGGCGACCTTTTCGACGTCGGCGTAGCGCGGCTGGTCAGCGAGCTGGTCGTAACGCTGGGTAATGGGACGCTTCTGGAAGTTGAAGTAGGCGATGCCCTTCTTGCCGGAGACGTAGAGGTCGATCTGTTTGCCGGAGGCCTCCTGCTCGCGGATGAAACGGCCGGCAGCGCGGAGGACATTGCCGTTGTACGCGCCCGCGAGACCGCGGTTGCTGGTGATGACGATCAGCGCGATGCGGTTGGTGCGATCCTCGTCGGTGGGGCGTCGGAGCAGCGGGTGCTCGACATTGCCCACGCTGGCCGCGAGTTCGGCGACGAGCTGGCTCACGGTAAGCGTGTAGGGCTTGGTGCCGACGGCACGCTTGAGCGACTTCTGGAATTTGGCCGTGGCGATCATCTGCATGGTCTTGGTGATCTTGCGGATGTTTCGGACGGCTTTGCGGCGTTTGAGAATGGCTCGGGCTTTGGCCATGAAATCCTCGGTACACGATCTTAATCATCCCCAATGGAGCCAAGTGGGCTCGAACGGCCAACCCCGGCCCTGAAAATCCGACCGGGGTCACTGCCGAAAGCCCGGAAAAGCTTCCATTTCCGTGGGATTCTACACCTTCTGGACCCGGATGCAAACGTCAGCAAACGCACTGATAATCCCTCAGGGAAACGCACTATTCCGATGTCTCTGGTGCGGTGAACCGTGGCCATGCCCAAATCCCGCCCCTCGCGCGAGCGGTGGGGCGGTGGCAGGCAAAGCTCACAGCAGGTTACGCACGGGGATGCACCGGAATATTAACTTCAACTTACGCAGCGTGTAAGTGACAGAGATCGGCTTCGTGTTGCCGTGCCCAAGGTGTCCGCTGCGTACTCAGGGCGGCAGGGCTGGGTTCACTCCACACCTGCAAGGCATCAATAGAGGAATTCACCGACGAGACACGCACCACCACAGAGCTCGGACTCTGGCCGGACCATCGGCAATCGCAACCGCGTGCTCACGAGGACGCGCTCCGGTGGCGTCTGCCTCAACGACACCGTCTCGCATATGATCGGCCACGACCTGCCGTTCGTCGGTCTTGGCGAGAGTGGCATGGGAGCATACCACGGCAAGGCGAGCTTCGACTGTT
>JAPLNB010000370.1 GCA_026693085.1 Planctomycetota bacterium
TGCACCATACAGTCGTTGGAATGTGGCCCTTTCTTACATCCCCCAACTGCGGTTTCGCGGATGAATCGCACTGCCCTGTTGGAGGTCGCTGCATAGTCCCGCCGCACTCCAGGCATCGCTCCTTGCTGACGCGGAGATTCCGCTTCGTCTGCATCGCGATCCAGCGTCATTGTCTCCCAGCAACATCGATTTCGTTATAGAACGTATGGCCACTGCCCCAGGGAGTTCGGCTTTCGGTCACAAATGCCACGAAGAGCAGATACCGATATTGTCCAACCACACCACCGTCTTTCCCTCGGATGCTGACCGCATACTGGCCTCCATCCGTTGTGGCGTCAGTATCCGATCTTGCTACCTCGGTCCGCGTATCCACGGTCGCAATCAGCTTCCACCCGCAACCCGCCGGGTCTGTGCCGGTGCTCGGTGCAGGATTGAAACCTTTCCCGCTGCCGTTGCTCCCGTAGACCCGGTACACCTGCGGACCGCGTTCACCCCTGTGCCAGGAATAGGTATTGATCTGGCCGACCATCAGCGCCCGGCCCAAATCGATTCTTAGCCGCCCCTCCAGAGTCCAATCCCGGAAGAAGAAGGCATTCGTCGGCACATCCTGCCCGCGGGCACCCAGCCCGTCCTTGAGAACCTGCACTCCCGCTCCGCGTGGATCCACCTGGCCATCCACCACCGTGAAGACCGCGTTAGCCGCCGCGTCGTCGTTGGAAAGAGCGGGAACGCTTGTGAAACTCATCGGCGTTTTTGCCTGGTCGTCGGGCACCCGCTCCGATATCACCTTCACGCCATCGCTTCCGCGGCATTCCGGCGTCTGCAAGCCGTCCAAGATCGCGTATATCGGCCTCAGGCTTCCTTGACACACGCTCAGCACGGTTCCATCCGGGCCGATCAGACAGACCACTCCCCCGCTGTTGAAGTACTCTTCGGCCACCTTGGAAGGGTCCTCAAGGAACCCCTGCGGCCAGGGGATTCCCGCCAGCGAAACTGGCCCCGTCGCTTTTGTTGTTAGTCCGGCCGCCTTCGTTGTCGGTGCAGTTTGCCCCAACGAGAGTATCCGGTCAATCCACCGCGCGGTCGAGGGAGCAGCCATCGGCATCGCCGAATCAATGGACCCGCCCCCGTAGTTCAGGCTGAGCACCACCAGCGGACTGTCCGTGCCAAATCGATCGAAGATTGACTTCAGATTCCCCTGCTGCTCTGGCCACATCCCATCCCCGCCCGACCACAATTGCAGCAGCGTGTACTTGCCCTGACTGTCTGAAAGCTTGATGCTCTCGCCATTCACGCCCCGAGCCTCAAATGGCGGCGCCGTCTGCTTTGCCTTCAAACACTTGGTGGCCTTAGCCGTCAGGACGCCCAAGTCAAATGCGTCGTCACCTCCCGCTCCGGCCGCCGTCGAAAAAGTGAAGCTCTTCCTGATCGTCGCGACGACAGGCAGGAAATCGCCGCTACGGTTCTGGCGTCGGGCATCGACCGACAGTTCGTAATCACCGTGCGGGAGATTGTCGACGCGGAACGAACCGTCGGAGGCGACACGAATGGGAAATCGACCTGTTGACGTGCCGGGGACTGCACTGCCCCGAGCCTGCCGGACAAAGCCGACAAACTCCACCGGCTCGTCCTCGCCTTCCACCACAACCTTGCCAAAGACCCGTCTTCCGTTGCCGCCAAGGTCCGCCCGAGCCATCTTCCCCGAATCCACGCGCACGAATAGGGGGTACAGGTAGTCAACAATCCTTCGCTGGGTCCCTGCCCGCTGGTCACCCATCAATTGTTCCACCCGATGCGCCAATCCGTATTCACCTGGCGCGACCCTCGTGAAAACAAAGTGCCCATTCTCGTCTGTGGTTGCCGTTCTCCCGCAGTAGATGCCCTCTTCCCAGGCCTTAGGATTGGGACGATACATCTGGACGAGTTCTCCCGCGAGCGGCAGAGTCCCGGAACGGAGCGTACCCTCTGCGCGTCCCCAGGGTTGTACGGTGATCTCGCCGCCATTTGAGAATTCGCTCGCCGCCACCTGAGCGAAGCCCGCGGCGCATCGCACCACGATCGCTCGGACCACCTCTTTCCCGGGCAATAATGAGAACCGGCCATTTTGCCCCGTCTTCACCGACGGGCCCCACGGTTTTCCGTGACGATAGACGTCGACGAACAGGCGCGGACCGCTCAGCAGCACCTCGGCGCCGGCCAATGGTTTGCCATCGGCCGTCCTCACGATGCCCGTCAGCGCCCCGTCGCCGCCTGCTACGGTCGAGCGGTCGGGCGCGGGTGTGTCATCTTGACCAGAGCGCTGCGGCGAGGATGGCGCCGTATCGGATCGCTCATTTGCAGCATCGTTCCGATGACCGGAACGGCCGTGTATTAGAATCGCGGCAACGATTGCTACTGCCAAGACTGCAAGGGCAGTGATCACTATCGGTTTGCCTGATGTCTTCATGGCGTCACCTTCTCTCAGAAGCTCCGTGCTCCCAGCGATACCGGTGTTCGATTCGATGATCGGTGCTATTCCTGCGATTGGCGGTGAAACAGGACCGAAGGCGGAACGATCTCTTTCTTGCCCTCGGGGGGTCTCCAAAGGAACCGACAACCGGCGCTGACGTCTCCCTGGAAAAACTCGATCTTGATCTCGTGGTCGCCGGCTTTGAGGTCGCAACGATCCGCGACCTCACGCATCGAATGACGGCCGCCGTTGTCGACCACCTGCTTGCCATCAATGAACAGTCGCGACCCATCGTCAGATTCAAGGAAGAACCGATACCTGCCGTCGCTCGGAATGCGGATAATGCCGGTCCAACGGACGTAGAAATTCTCCCTGAGGTCGGTCCCTGGCCAGGGTTGGGCGGCAGCGTCGACGGCAATCCTGGAGTCAATCTTCTTAACGGCCGGTTGGGTCTTGGCCGGGATGACAGGGAAATCTTCGAGGGGATCATCCTGGTCGAAGTCAAAGATTTCGCAGACCAGGCCCGGCTTGATTTCGTCGGGTCTGGCGGCGATAGCTGCCGCGCACAAAAGGCCGATCGCGGCGACAATTGTGAATCTGGTTGTGCAACGCATGGTGTCTCCTTCCGGACATGGCCGGAGATGTCTATCACGATGTCCCCGCATCGCCGTCGGTTGTCTTACCGGGGTCGATGTGGTGGGCATGGCGTTCGGTTGGGTAGTAGTCGTCCTTATCCGCACCAAAGTCCTTCTGCTCCGTGGCCTGCTCAACAGCCGTCAACTCCAGCTTCGTCGCCGTCAGTTGCTTGACTGGCGCTTGACTGGAAGTCGATCCCGGAGCCGGCACCGCTCCTGATGGTGCGCTTTTCGCAAGTTGGGCCTGCAGTTCTGCATCCAACTGCTCCACCTTCGCAAGGTCATCGTCCGTTACCAGCGGCGCCCGTTGTGCCTCGGTGCTCGTTCCTTTGACCTTGCTAAGATCAAAGCCTTTCTCCTCACGCGGCCGGAAGATGCTGCCGAACACGAGCAGATTGATCAGGGTCGGCCAGAGGACGCCAATCACCAGCACGCTACCGGCCACCCAGGCCGGCACCGCCCATCGCGGGTCGCACCAGAAGGCATGGTGATAGGTGATGGGACGGCCGGATTTGCGCAGAGTGTCAAGGTAATTCATGACAGTGGAATCTGCGGCGGTAGAACGGCTCGAATCCGAGAGCGGACGGTAGGGGATCTCCGCAATGAAGCACCGAGTGACCCGAATCGGCTCCTTTTGGCCGTTGACTACCCGTGTCTGGCCGGAGCTGTACGAGCCGACGACGACATGCACGGGCCTGCGGCGGCCGTCCACATCGTCAACCTGATCGGCATAAACGACCATGTTGATGAACCTGGCAGACCCCATGAAGTCATGGCTGATGGCATACTCGAACTCACCTGGCCCGATGCTCTGGCCATAGGCTTCAGCCCAGTCCCCGCGGGGCATGCGCCGGACATAGCCCACCGCGAAACCCACCAGCAGGCCGATGAGAATCCATTGCCAGCGGCGCATCTTGATGAGAACAGACATGACGGCTACTCGATTCTCAATTCATCTGTAGATGCCCCGCGATACACCCACACGCTGCAGCCCAGCATCAGTCATCGGGACGGTCTCGATGTGCCAGTCGAGGAAAAGCACGTTCAGGCGATAGCGGTGCCGGGTATAGTCAAACGTCTCCTTGCCGCCGTTCCAGGTCTGGATACGCTGCTTGTACTCGTAGAGCGTCCAATCGGGAGTTTCATCGAAGACCATGATCCATTTGTCCCCAGCCTGATCTCTTGGGCGGCCATCCATGGCGAAGAGAACGATCGAGGGCTGCCGGACGCTGCCGAGCTTGCCCATGAGCGAAGGCTCTGGCCGATTGCCCCGGCTGAGAAGCGCCTCATTGAAGACGTAGCTCGTGGCTTCCGCCGGCGCGGTCCAGCCGCCCGCATGCAGTTCCCGCTGGGACCAGCCCAGCAGTTCCTCTTGCTGGCTGGGACAATGGAAGAGGCGGCGGAGGTCGGGCTTATCCAGATCGTCTTCGAGGTGGTCGCGACTGTCGAGGCGTATCTTGGCGCCGAGATTCAGGGCCAGGGCGACCGTAATGGGCACCGGCCGCCGCTCATTCTCGTCGGTGTAGTAGATGTAGCGACGGGCGTTTTCATCCCCGAGTCCTCTGGGATTGCAGATTCCTCCGACCGGCTTCCAGTGCCATCCCGCGATGGGCAGGTAGCCGCTATGGTCGTTTGCATGCATTAGCGCGGCCATGCCGATATTGCGGAGGGTGACCTGGCATTTCAGTTCCTCGCTACGACATCGCATGATCGAGAGAACAGGCATCAACAACGAGGTCAGAATCGCGATGATCCCGATCACAACCAGCAGCTCGACCAGAGTAAAACCTCGGCGCGGGGGCACCGCGATCTGCAACGCAGAGATACTTGATGTGTGTTGCGGCATATTCGGTCCTCAGTCCTCAATGCTGCTCAACGATGCTCCCTGGTTCTCCGTCTTCTCTGCGACTTCCACCGGTGTCATTGTCTCTCAAAGATGTCGATCTCGTTGTAGAACGTGTGCCCGCTGCCCCAAGGGGTGCGGCTCTCGGTCACGAATTCCACAAAGAGCAAATACCTATACTGCCCGAGCACGCCCCCGTCCTTCCGCTGAATGCTGACTGCATACTGTCCTCCCGCCGTTACGCCGGTGGGGTCCGAACTCGCTTCCTTGCTCCGTGTATCCACCGCCGCAATCAGCTTCCATCCGCAATTGGCCGGGTCTATGCCGATCTTTGGCGATGGATCAAAGGTGTTCCCGGCTCCATCACTTCCATAGACTCGGTACACCTGCGGACCGCGTTCGCCCTTGTGCCAGGAATACGTGTTGATCGCGCTGATCGTCACCGCCCGACTCATGTCCGCCCGCAGCCGGCCCTCCACGGTATAATCCCGGAAGAAGAAGGCGTCGGCCGGTACGTCCTCGCCGCGGGCGCCGAGTCCGTCGTTGAGCACCTGCACCCATCCTCCTCGGGCATCTCGCTGGCCATCCACTATCGTGAAGACCGCGCTGGCCCCCGCGTCGTCCTTGGCGAGAGCGGGACTGCTCGTGAATCGCATGGACACACTGGCAGGGTCGCTGGCCGCTCGCTCCGTTAGGACCTCCACGCCAGCAGTCCCGCGACACTCCGGCGTCTGCAGGCCGTCCAATACGGTGTAGATGGGCCTCAGGCTCTCCTGGCACACGCTCAGCACACGCCCATCCGGGCCAATCAAGCAGACCACGCCTCCGCTGTTGAAGTACTCGTCCGATACCCTTGAATGATCTTCGAGAAATCCTTGCGGCCAAGAGACTCCCGCCAGCGGAACCGCCCCCGTCGCCCTCGTTGTTGCGATCGCATTGCTGGTTGTCGGCAGAATCCTCATCAGCGGCGGTATCTCAACCCGTGAAAGGGCCGGCGGGGCAACATGAATCGGGGATTGCCATTCGGCCGGCGCGTTATGGTAGTTCAGGCTGAGCACCACCAGCCGACTGTCGCCAAATCGATCGACGATGGACTTCAGATTCTGCTGCTGCCTGGGCCACATTCCATCTCCGGCCGACCACAGGTGCAGCAGGGTGTACTTGCCCAGGTAGTCCGAGAGCATGATAGTCTGGCCATTGACGCCCCGAGCCTCAAACGGCGGCGCTGTTTGCCCCGCCTTCAGACATCTTCGTGCCTTCAGGGTCAAAATGCCCAGATCAAAAGCGTCGTCGCTCCCCACTCCGGACGCGGGGGAGAGGGTGAAACTCCTCGTAAGCGTTGCCACGACGGGCAGGAAATCACCGGTACGGTTGTGCCGTCTGGCATCGAGCACGAGTACATAATCGCCGGCCGAGACATTGTCCACGCGGAATGAACCATCGGTCGCGACCCGAGCCGGAAACCGTTTACCGGTGCCGTTCCAGACGGCACCGACGAACTCCACCGTTTCGTCCTCGCCTTCGATGGCGAGCCTGCCAACGAGCCGCCTTCCGTTGCCACCGATGTCGGCTCGAACCAGCTTGCCTGGATCCACGCGAACAGATACGGCGTGCTGCGAGTAGACTTCTGTTCGCCGGCTCTCAGTCTCTGGCGTGCCGATTGTCTGTTCCACCCGGTGTGACAGGAGGTACTCGCCCGGTGCGAGCCTCGTAAAGACGAAGTGCCCGCTGTCGTCTGTCTGTGCCCTGCTCACGTGGCGTATGCCAGCTTCCCAATCCCTTTGGTTGACACGATACAATTCCACCAGTTCTCCCGACAGCGGCATGGTGCCCGAACGGAGCACTCCCTCTGCTCGGCCCCACGGCTGAAGGAAGATCGCGCCGCCATTTGAGAATTCGGCTGCCGATACCTGAGCGAATCCGGTGGCACACCGCACCACGACGGCTTCGACCGACTCATTTCCCGGCGACAACGAGAATCGACCATCGCGCCCCGTTCTCATGGACGGCGCCCCTGCTCTCGTGCGGTTGTGGACGTCGACAAACATACGAGGACCGCTCAGCAGCACCTCGGCGCCAGCCAGCGGCGTGCCATCGACTGTCTTCACGATGCCCGTTAGCTTCCCGGTAGCGGTTGTTGCTGGCGCGGGGCGTATCGCTACAACATGCTGTCGCTGAACCATCGCCTGCCCGACAATGGCTGTTCCCGCGCCGGCGAGGAGGATTCCGGCCACCCAGGCAGCAAGAACCTTGGCATTGATCCAAGCCATGGTATCCAGAAGTCCCTTGGCAATGGTGCAGGCTGCGGCGGTATGGCTCGCACCCGCGGCGATACCAACGGCACCCGATACGACGTGGGCGGGCGCTTGCTGCAAGGCATTGGCAGTGAGCAGAACGCCAAGATCCATGCCGGAGGTGGTGGCCATGCCTCGGCGGTGGAAAAAACCGCGAAGCCGGGCCAGACCTCGGGAGACGCGCTGCCTGGCCGATTCCTCGCTGATCCCGAGGGCGCCTGCCACCTCGTGGTCGCTCATGCCCACGAAGTATCTAAGCAGAACTGCGTCGCGATTGGCCTCTGAAAGGCTCAGCATGGCCTCGTCGAGAATGGGGGTCATGTCGTTCCAGACACCGTCCCGCTGGACTGTTTGGTTTGTACTCCTCAGGGCTGCCATGTCAGCTGCCTCCCGTTCGCGACGTTTGTGGCGGGCCTCGGCTCTGAGCACATTGTTGGCTGCGTATCGTGTGGCGGTCAGCAGCCAGCCAGCGAGTGCGGTCCTGGAACACAGCCGGCTAGCCCGTTGCGACAACGCCAGGAAGACGGCCTGGGTGATGTCCTCGGCGGCGGCTGTATTGCCGACTTGGCGCAGTGCGGCGCTGTAGACAAGATGCACGTAGCGATTCACGAGTTCAGTGAACGCTGGCTGAGAATCTCGGGCGATGTACTCCTGAAGGAGTTCCTGGTCGCTCATGTACACATATACTCAGGCACCGAACGGGAAACGTGACCAAGAAAAAACTGACTTCAATGCGTCGGGACGCCGCGACGCTCCATTGCTCTCACTCGGCCAGTCTCCAAGTTAAGCATTTGCAGCAGCTTAAGAGCTATTGCCAATTTTCATTGGGAGCCTCACGGTTTTGCCATCGGGCTTCCTCACGACTCCGGTTAAGCCGAAGCACAAACACGGTGCGATCGAGACGAACCTGGCCGTATGTCGCTTCTCATTTGCGTGCCAACAGGTTGATCCGGCGGAACGTCTCGAAATACCGCCCGTCGGGCTGTTGGGTTGTATTCAGCATCCGCTGGACCACTTCATCACGGAATCGCTGCTTGTCATGGTTGCCCACGCACGCAAGAAATGGCACGAGGCTCGGGTACTCGATCCATCGGATCATGGACTGCGCATCAGGAAAATGTCGATCGGCTACCTCGCCCCATACTGACACTTCCCGGAAGGCCGATCCCTCCGCAAGTAGCTGGCGGTAGCTGTCCACTGTCGGCATATACCAAGGCCACTCGAATGCTGTGAAGCAGCGAACAAACTGATGGCATGCCATCACCTCCCGCACCACGCGAATCAAGTTCGAACAATTCCCGTCGCCCGCGAACTGGAACCGCGCAACGCCTCCTTCACGAAGTGCCTTATGCACGCCGCGAAGCATCGCCCGGTGGTCCTTGACCCACTGTAGCGTGGCGTTTGAAAAACCCACGTCAAATTCCGCGTCGAATTCCATCTCGCGGATGTCCAGCAACCGGAAACTGAGGTTCGGCAGGGAGTGTTTCCCCGCTTCCGCGAGCATCCCCTCTGAAGCGTCGATGCCGAGGACCGCGCCAGAGGGGACCGCGGTGGCCAGTTGTGCTGTGAGCTCGCCATCTCCACAACCAAGGTCCAGGATCCTCTCGTGGCCTTGGAGCTTGAGCTCGGCGATCAGCTTCGCGCCCCATTCCTTCTGGTGTGTCGATGCCTGCCTGTACTGTTTTCCGTCGAAATCGTACGTCATGGCTTAAGCTCCTTGACAGCCCTTCTCCGTGGCGATGGCCGCTTCATTTGCTCGTGTTGTCTTTAGACTTCGCGATGATCTCGATCTCGACCAGATTACTAGAAGCGAGAGCCGTTTGCGGGTAAGCGGTAAGAGACGTATTGATCGCATTGTCCCGGACATTGTCCAGGAGCGACGCCTTGATTGTGTGTTTTCCGGGGGGCAGAACCTTCCCGCCTTGATCTTGCTCTTTGGACCAGCTGAAAGGCCCGAACTGGCCAAGTGACACTGCGAACGAAAGCTCGGCGCCTGGCCCGAACGGCTTGCGCTCGATCAAGCCGGATCTCGACCATGCCTTCGGCCCGACGGCTTTCCCGTCAACCTCCAACACCAACGAGCAGATGCCGCTGGTCCGGAGTTGCCGTGTTCCTTTATTGCGCACATCCACTGCGAAATTTGGATCTTCCCCTTCTTTCCAGAGGCGATTGTCCGGCGTAAGTCGAACCTGGATTCCCTCCACCGCCTTGCCCCATGCCTGCTCGGCCTTGGGGAACCGCCTGTCGATGACCGGGGTATTCTCCGGCAGCGGGGTGTGGTTCAGATCGACAACCTTGCCGTCGGTGATCAGCATGATGTCGACGCGAGCCCGATGTAGAAACCCGCGCTGTTCCTTGCCGTCGAAGGGGACCCATTTGCCATCCTGCGCGACCACGTATTCCGGCAACTCACCGCCCGGCAGCTTCGCCGACTCCGGCCACGGTGCGTCAGCTCTCAGCTCCGTCCCGTCGGGCATTCGCACAGTCCCACCCGACGGGCACAGGATGAGTACGCCCGCCTTCGACTTGGTCCCGCTCCTGTTGTAGATCGCCGGGCTTCTCTCAAGGATCAGGGGCGCGCCGGGGCTTTTCAACTTCAGAATGTGCGGCCATGCCTTCTCGAATTCGTCCCGGCTGTTGAAATGGATCTCGTAGACGGTCTCCTGGATTCCGTGCGCCACCCCGATGGTCTTGGCCTGCTTTCGGTACGGGTCGAGTTCCTTCGGCCAGGTGGATGGCCATTCCCCTCTGTCCGTGGTGAAGATCGCCGAATAGCAGACGGTTGGAATGAAGAGTGCTCCCGCGACAATCAGAATGCTGAATAGTCCTCTTCTCATGGCGTGGTCTCCTCAAAGCGGCATTGGAGCCGTCTGTACAGGATCAATTCGATCAGGCGGAACGTATCAGGTTCTTTGACGCTGTCTTGGCCCGGCAGGTTCCGCACCACGCGAAGCGAACGTTCCGTCCATCGGGTGGCCAGCCGGCGCAAATCGCCCGGCCGACTGGAACGAATGGGTCAACGCGCCGCCCTGACGACCAAAGAGAAAGAGCGGGGCTCACTTGACCTTGAATTCCACTTCCACCGTCTTGCCCGCTTCCACGGTGATGGTCTTGGCCTCGGCCGGCATCGGCACGCCCGGCAGGAAGATGGGTTTGGGCGCGATTACGTACTTTCCGACCGGCACATTCTCAAAGCTGAAGGTCCCATCCTGCTTCACATTCATGCTGCCGCCCCACGTGCCCACCTTGGCGCCAGCGGCATCCTGGATGTTGATCTGGCTGTTCGGCCGCAGCGCCCCGTCGGCGCCGACGACACGGCCCTTGACGGCGCCGGCCGAGCCGGCGCGCAGCACGATATCCTTGGCTGAGGTGCTGAAGGGCTTGGGATTCCAGACCGGATGCAATCCCATCGTGAACCGGCCCTGCATATCGGTCTTCACACTCGGTGCCAGGGTTCCGTAGCTCAGCCCATCCATCCCCATCGCTTTGGCAACCCTCACCTCGGCCCCCGCCACCGGACGATCGGTCCCATCCAGCACCAGGCCGGCCGCGGTCTGCTCAAGGGCCATGTCCACCACAAAACTCTTCACATCCCGGCCATTCAAGACCGCATAGCCCATATAGCGGGCGGCATACTTGTCGGCGCTGACGCTGATCTGATACGTACCGGCCGGAATCTTCTCGATCTGGAACTTCCCCTCGGCATCAGCCCGGCCCGTGGCCACTAATTCCCAAGGCGCTGACCCGCTCATCGACGACGCGCACGCTGGCCGGAACGCCGATCTTGTCCCACTCGATCGAACCGCCGCCGATGTACACATCTATCCGTGGGGCGGCCAGCGGCTGGCGGTAGTGGGGGCTGAGATCAGCCAGCGCCGCGGGGTCGTTGTTCCAGCGATACCATTCCTGGGCATCGTGGATGAGGAAGGTCCAGTCCACGCGCGGATCGCGCTTCCGGGCCTCGGCGTCCGTTTCGTTGCGGTTCGGCTTGAGCGACCATTCCTCGTGCGGCCCATCGTGCACATACAACTCCAACTCCGGCGAACGAATCAGGCCAAACAGCCGGATCGCCTCCGCAAACGCCTCGGTATTCCCCCGATACAGGAATTGAGTTTCCGAAGTCGGCCCATGCCAATAGGCAAGGCGCGACTTGAGATTGGCCACGTCCACCGCACCCACGCGCCAATTCTGATCCTTCACGGGGGCGTTGCCGAAGCCTCCCTCGCGTATGGCCATTGCATCACCAGCCAGAAACATCCCCACCAGCCCCAACACGCATGTAAAGACACGGGATTTGAACATGACGTAACCTCGGTAAAAGCCCGGCCAGCGGCCAACACCACCGCGTAATGGCCGACTGAAAGAATAGACGCCAAACGGTTCGATCCGGCACGAAAGAACGACGGGATTTCCGGCGCCAGCGAACAGCGTCGGCCGGGCCGCAGCCACACGATCCTCTCTGACGCTGGAGTGCCCTGATGGTTCCAGATCCATTCGATACGGTACGTCCCTTACTCAGGATTCAGTCTCCGCAAATATGCAACACACGCTGCACTGAACTCAGACTGGATCTTCGCGCAGGCTTCCGCTTCGCGCTGTTCGGCAGCCTGCGCTTTGAGCTTGCGTAGCAGGGCAGCCACTTTCAGCTCTCCTCGCACAGCATTGTATGCATCCGCAGCTTGCTGATGCGCGGCAAACGCAGCGCGGTGCCTTTCCCCTGCAATGGTGATATCCTGCTGAAGCTTCGCGAGCGTCTCCTCGAGTTTCTGCACGGTGAGCTGCTCATACATCGCTGCCAGGTCCCGCTCGGTCGGTCTCACGGTCCTGCGTCTCGCCATTTGCGGGTTTCCGACGGGATTGTCTCCGGCCAATGGCTGGCCGGGTGGTCGGGTAAAGAGGGCTTCCTCTTTCGAGGCACCTGGTCGTAGAACCTGACCGGGAGATTCCGGCAGCACCACGTCGCCCGACGAAGAAGATGGCTTCCGTACCGGCTTCCCCGGAGCAGGCGGGGGCATGCCACCTGCCGCCGGAGGGACTGCCTCCTTGGGGTCAGCTTCTTCCCTGATCGACGGCGGTGCGCCCATCGGCGCTCGCACGGGAGGGGCAACTCTCACTATGGTCGCAACCTGTCTTCGTGCCTCGGCAACGTAGTAGCGCACGGCCGCTTCATCCAGCTTCGAGATTGAAGCGCCAGCCGTCCGGCGTGCCATTACGGCCTCCTCGAGGGCGAGCATCCGCGCAAGATGCGACTCGGCGGCCTGCCGACGTGCCAGCGGAGGTGCGGCCGCGACCTGCTCCTCCATCCAACGGCTGGACCAGCGGAACACCGACTCCACGTCGGTTCTGCCAGCGCGATACCCTTCCTGGGCTGCATTGTACGCCTCCTCAGCCAACCGAGCAGATCGCTCAGCGAGTTCCCTCGGCTCTCTGGTAGCGGGCAGTCCACCCGAATCGCGCGCCCCAATCCCTGGCTGCCCCGGCTGTACAAAACCACCAGCCGGAAGCCGGCTCGGCCGATCTTCGGCCGCTACCGCACGAGACGGAGTTGATGCACTGGCCAGCAGTACGACAACGACACGGGCTACGATAATCGTCACACACACGGTGACCTCCTGTTCGCCGCCCACGCGGCAACTCTGTGGGCCCAGAATCCCCATCTTGAACGCCGGCCGGGGCCGCCGGCAGTCAAAAATCTCCGCTCGCGGCGCGAAATCGGCACAACCGAACTCCGCGATGTTCATCTATCCACCTTAATACAGCCGCAGTGGGAGGATTCGTGACAACGAGCGACAGTTTTTGCTGAGTTGACGCAAGCGTGACGGTCACCCCTGCATGGCCAATCCAGCGTAATCATCCCCAAGAAACACGATTCGATGTCACGTTCCCCGAAGGTCGGGTGTAATAGATATGAGGCTGTTTACGCATGGCAAACGGCACAGGCCGTTTACGATCGGAGCGAACCCACTCGCGCACAGGAGGACACCCGATGAAGTATACGTCGGCATTGGTTCTGGCCGCCGTGGCCATTGCATCAGCTCAACGCCCGGCCGTGGGCGATGACCGCATCTACTGGATTGAGTCGCGCAGGCACCTTCACCCCAACGACAGCCTGTGGCGGGCGCAGCTCGACGGCACCGATGCTCGGGAGATCGTCCCGGAACTGCGTATCAGCGATTCCAGCACCGTTTGGGGCATGGCAGTCGCGGGCGATACGCTCTACTGGACCGACCGCGGGCCATGGGTCTACAGCGGCGGAACGGTGACACCGCCGCGAATCACCGTGATGCAGATGAAGTTGGATGGCAGCGGGGCGGGCCCGGTGAATTCGCTGCCGCCGCTGGTGGCGGCCGAACTGCTGCAGGGCTCGGCGATGGACGATCAGGGCTACATGTACTCATACCTGAGCGTTGTGGGCGAAGACGGAGGGGCGGTGGGAAAGATCGTCCGCTTTGGAGGCGGCCAGCTTCGGGATATCGCCACAACGGCGGCGTTCTTTCCGCGGCCGGACATTGTGCTCGATCTGACTGCGCGCAAGATCTACTGGACAGGCGGATGGGACATGGACAACGCGGGCTTGATTCAGCGGGCAAACCTGGATGGCTCGGAGCTTCAGACGCTGGTTGGGCCGCAGAATCTGGATATCGCGGACAACGGCATCGAGCTGTGCCTAGACATCGCGGGCGGCAAGATGTACTGGAACAACTCCCGAAACGGGATGATCCAATGCGCCAACCTTGACGGCACCGATATCCAGCCCCTGATCAGCGGGATCTTCCCACGCGCGGGGCTGGCTCTTGACGTCTCCGATGGGCCGCTTCCTGAGTGGGCGTTGAGAGTCGACCCGGTCTCGATGCTGGTGCCCGAGCCGGGAGGCGCACTGACTCTGACTCTCACAGCCGCGTGTCTGCTTCGCCGTCGGCGGCGTGCAGGAAAGATTGAGCGGAGCTTATGTCACAGCGCACAGCTACCCAACCACTCGTAACCAAGGAGAACATGACTATTGCGACAGCCTGGAACAAGCGGATCATTCTGGCCCTGCTCGGATGTTGCCTTGTGCCGGTGGCGAGGGCGAATGAGTCCCGATTGCCTCTGGTGAAAGCGACGGACGCCGCCTCGCTCAAGGAGTTGGAGCAGCGTGTTCGCCGGGCGGCCGAGAGAGTCCTGCCGGCCGTGGTGGCGGTCGAAGCTGCGACGAAGCCGGACGGACTCGCCAAGCACTCCGAACCGTTCGGTTCCGGCGTGATCATCACTGCCGACGGGTTGGTCCTGTCGCAATACCACGTCACGCATTAGCTCGACCGGTTCAATTTGGAGAAAAACCGCAAACCGGGTGAGCGGGTGACGGTCATCCTGCGTGACGACCGCCGGTGTGAGGCCGAACTCCTTGACGCGAACCGCTCCTACGACCTGTCACTGCTCCGCCTCGTGAAGCCGGGGCCCTATCCCTACACCCCGCTGGACGAAAAAGTAGCCCTGCAACTCGGCGACCCGGTGCTGAAACTGGGCCATCCCTTGGGTTACCGCCCCGGGCGTGATCCGGTCGTCCGGCTCGGTCGCGTGCTGTACTGGGGTGACGACTCGTTCGTTCCGGACTGCCTCATCAGCGGCGGCGATTCGGGCGGCCCGTTGTTCGATCTCGACGGGCGTTTGGTGGGAATCGTGCGGAACGACACCATGCCGGAAATCATCCCTGAGACAATCCAGAAGTGCCCTGACATGGCCCGTCGGGTCGGACGCTTCTGTGCCTACTCCACCAATTCGCTGATCCGCGCGCGGATGGACGCGATGCGCCGGGGTGAGTTCCCGGCTTTTGACCTGACGGCGATGGCCAATCTCCGGAAGGCCACGGGAACGCTTCCGGTGGAGCGATGGTCCCAGGGCAGGGCCGTGCTCAGCGCCTTTCGCGATGTCGTCACTCAGGCACGCTCCAGCGTCGTGGGCATCCAGGATGGGCAGGACGTGGTGGCATTGGGAACGGTCGTCGGGGCCGACGGATGGATCGTGACCAAGGCGAGCCAGCTTCCTGCCGAACCGAAGTGCCGATTGCCGGACGGCCGGGTCGTCGGTGCCGCGGTGGCCGGCATCGACCCGGCCTTCGACTTGGCCCTGCTGAAGGTCTCCGCGACGGGCCTGCGTGCCATCGAGTGGGCGGACCAGCCGGCCCCGACCGCAGGCACGTTCCTGGCCGCTCCCGGAGCCCAGGACCTGCCTTTGGCGGTCGGCGTGGTGAGCGTGCCTCGCCGCGACCTGCCCGGGCCCTTTCCCACACGGATCGATCCGCCACGCAAGAGGCCGGCTGCCCTGCCCGAAGTGATTGGCAGCGCGGTGCAGGGCCGCGGGTATTGGGTCGAATTCGTGGAGGGGAGAGCCGCTGCGGCCGGGATTCAACCGGGGGACGTCATCCTCACGATCGCCGGCGACCCCGTACGCCGCCATCAAGACCTGGCCGACTGCGTCAAGGGGCATTGGGCCGGCCAGCGCGTGCCGGTCCGCGTGCATCGGGCGGGAAACACGTTGGAGTTCACCATGCGACTGCGGGCCGAAGGGGACTCCTCGTCCATGAGCTTGCGCGCGGACGACTTCCCCACGGTGTTTGAACACGACATGCCGATTTTGGACTACGAGAACGGCGGCCCTGTCGTCGATTTGGCCGGCAAGGCGCTCGGCATTACTATCGCCCGCGTCGGTCCGCACGGGTGTATGGCAATTCCTGGCGACTGCATCCAGCGACTGCTTCCGGACTTGAAGTCCGGCAAACTGGCCGCCCACTGGTCCGCCTACCGGGAGGCACTTGCTTTGCAGGCCAGCCCGCCAACCCCGCCCAGCACCACCCAACCAAAGCCGGGCAAGGCGGTCAGCTTGACCCTGGATGAACTGAAGCAGAAGCTCACGGAACGCGCCGAGCGGTTCAAGAGCCTGTTGGTGGAATACGACGTCGTGTCGGAAGCCCACGTTGAGCCCCGGTTATTGATGGCTTGACGCATGCTGACTGCTCGGGATTATCAGGAGCAGCACCGAGTCGCCTTCGCCGGCGCCAAGCGATTTACCCAAGTGTTGGAGCCCGAAGTGGTGCCCTACGCGGTCCCGCAAGACCAGGTGGCGCTCGACCCGAACTCGCCACCGTCGGTAGCACAAATCGTCGAACGAGACCGGCGGTCCGGAGAGGTTCGCAGGCAGGAGGGGCGCTCCGGCCATCTGTTCCTACGCACTGCCGCCAGCGAGTTGCGTTGTCTCTATGACGGGAGCCAGTGTTTCCGCTGGGACGACTTCGCGAATCGCATGGCGCCGGCCCCGAACGCCAGCTCCTACTACTCCCCCGTCATGTACCTGGCTGGACTGGGCCTTCGCCCGATCAACCCCCAATCGGACGCTCAGCAGCGGAAGAATCAGCAGCGGTTCTGGTTTCCTGAGAACTTCGCGCTGTACCAGCAGTGCCGCATCCTGCCCAACGAAGAGGCCCTGGACGGCGCGGCGTGCATCGTGGTGGAAGGCGAGCGACAGAACGAGCGGGACGGCAAGCGTCAGGTGATTTCCGAGAAGATCTGGCTCGACCCGAAGCTCGGCTTTGCGCCGCGCAGATGGGAAGAGTGGGCCGACGGAGTATTCGGAAGCAGGCGTACCAACTCGAAGTTCGACGAGTTCGCGCCCGGGTGCTGGCTTCCCTGGGAAAGCACGTGGAGCCTGGGCACGCCGACGTGGGTCGCCCCCGAGCTGCGCAATCAGCCCGCGCTCAGCTACAACATGCGCTTGCGCAAAGCCCGCGTCAACGATGTGAGCGATGATCTGTTCAAACCGTAGCCGGATGACCGCCGCCGACAGGGACCGTGGTGCGTTAACGGTGCGCCCGACTTGCCGCGTCGCATCGAGCGGAAGAGCGGGGCGGCGGTTTGCTCGACCGATTATGTTAGGCGGCATGGTGTTGACTGTCTAAGCCGAAGTTCCGCCGGCCGGGCGTCGTAACTGGCTGCCCGGCCTGATGCTGCGTCAATCAGGGCCTTCATCGCACTGGGTACAGTCCAGCAGCTCGAACACACGCCGCTGTATGTCCGTTGGCTCGGTTTCCACTACGAAGCTCGGGCCGTCCGGGTCATCCTTCATGCGGCAGCGCAGCATCGATTCTACCCACGCCGTGGGCCGTATGGGCCACTCGGGCGTTGAGATTCGGCTCGTGGTGTTCGTCGATCCGAAGCAGTCACTGAGACTCAGCGAGTACCGGCTTGAACTGAAGGAGGCGGTGGATGACAAACGCAACTCGCTGCTCAAGCCCCCAAGGACGAATTCCGGCATCGAGAACCGGTTTACTGGCGATGCCATCCGCCGTGACCTGATGATCTGGCTCAACGAATCGCCCGAGATCGGCAAGACAATTGCCAGGCTCAAGGGAACGGTTCACTGTCCGCTGCCGACCAAGTCCGAGAGGTGGGAGATACCGGATGTGCTGGATGTTAAGGGCATCAGCAAGGCGACTGGTGCCGCCCGGTACTCGATCCAACGGGTCACGAAGACGCCCGAAGGTACCTACGAGGTGCGGCTCATCGTAGAGCCGGGATCCTTTCCAGCGAACCGGACTCCAACGGCGGACTTCGCCACGATGCGGCGGGCCATGCGACTCGTGGATGCCGAGGGTCGCGCCTACAACATGGGCGGATGCAGCGAGGGGGGCGACGAGCCAACGAAGGATTACCGCTACAACTTCAATCGGTTCGGCGGGGAGGCACGGATCGGCCAGCCCGCGAAGCTTCTCTCGGATAACCGCCAGGGGCGATATCAGGTTGCCGTGGCGCGCGAGAAGTAAGGATTGCCCGAAGGACTCCCGAATTCCTTCAAAGCGAAACAGCCCCTGTTGGTCGGCCTCCGTCGAGGTAGACTCGCCATGCTGACCGATCAGATTTACGAGTACGTCGGCCACCGGCGTCTCTTTGTCATCGAGCACTACGCCGCTGATTTGCGATGTGCTCATCCTCCCGCGCAACATCAGCCTAAGCGGAGCGAGATCCACCGCCGGCAACATGTTCACGATCTGCGCGCTGTCACTGTAATCCGGCTTTGAGGCCCACAACTCGTAGCGGATGTCGTCAAAGGGCACGTTCAGTGCGAATCGCCCCGCCGAATTGCTTCGAGTCTCGGTCCGTAAAGCGCTCTCGAGCCGGTTGCCCGCCGCGCGCGTGCGCGCCGCGACCGCCACGTCGGAAATAGGCTGGCCGTTCTCATCGATGACCCTGCCACTGATCGACGCGCCACCGACCTCGGACAATGGGATGATCGCGAGCAGAAGCAAGCGCAACAACGCAAGAGGAGAGCCAGGATGAGATCGGCAGTTCAATGGCATGACAGGGTCTCCGAAGGGCGTCAGAACATCGAATGCGCGAAGTATCCTCCACGTAGATTAACGCCAGACCGGCCGCGCATTCCGTCACGGATTTGTAACAAAGGGCCGTCGGCCCGCGGGGTTGTCCGTGCTCGGTCGCACCCAGCGAGTAGCAGACGGGTACGATCGGCGCAGACGGTCGCGCGACGCCAGAAGCAAGATCGCCGATGCAAACACAGCCACGGATGCGGGCTCCGGGATCAGCGTGACCTCGCCGGCTGTGTAGAGGCGGGACAGGTCCCATGTCGTGCCGCTCGCTGTAATGATCTCGGCAAAGGTGCCGTTGACGGAAGCTCCCTGCCAGTCGAACAGTTCGAACGTCAGACCCCCTTGGTGGTCCTCGCCCAGGTACGGCGCGCCCGCGGTCCCGAACGGTAGCTCGAGCTTGCCGTTCAGGAGAACTGTGATGCCCCTTTCGAACGATATCGGCGTCCAGGGGTCGTCCTCGTCCCATTTGAGGAGTAACTTGAGCGTGGCGTCACGGTCCATCGCCATGGAGTCGCGCACGACCACGAGGATGTCTCGCTGCTCGTCGTTGTGGGGATAGTCATTGACGGTGAGTTGCTCGCCGGCCGCGAGGGATAGACCCTGGATATGCCCATCAGGCATGATGGTGTTTCTCATCAGCAAGGCCAGCGGGCCGTCATGTCGCACGTTCGCGCCTCGCAGGTCGGCGAAGCTCATGTCCGCTGCGGCGCCCTTCGGATCAATAAAAGACGTCCGCATCAGGTCCGCATTGCGGAAGCTGGCCCCGGTGAGCGTCGATCCCGAGAAGCTGGCGCCGACCAGGTTCTTGCCAGCGAATTCCCATCCGCTCAGGTCGTTGTTGCCAAGCCGGACGCCGCGGAGATCGCCGCTGGCGTAGCTGGCTGTGGAATAGAACTGCCGCGACGTGAAACCCCGGTCGGTGGTCTTCTCGAACCTGGCGGCCAGGATGATCGCCCCCTCCAGGTCAGCCCCGCTCATCGTCGCCTCATCGAACAAATCGCCCGTCAAGTTGGCGGCTCGCAGGCGAGCGTTGGTCAGGTTCGCCTGCCAGAAAACCGCCCCGGTGGCGTCTGCGGTTTCTAGATCGGCGCTGGAGAGATTGCTCCCACGGAAGGAAACGCTGGCGAGATTTTTGGCAGCGAATCGCCAGCCGGCCAGGTCGTTGAAGCTCAATCCGATGCCGCTCAGATCTCCGGTCTGATACGAGGCGGTGGAGTAGAATTGCGCGCTGGTGAATCCACCAGCCGTAACCTGCGACAAATGGGAGCGTGCGATGATGGTGTTGGTGAAACTGGCATCGGCCAGTGTGGACTCCGCCAGGTTGGCTCCGGTCAGGTTCTTGTCGGCGAAGTTCCAGCCGCGCAGATCATTCTGGTAGAGGTTGATCCCGCTGAGGTCCCCGCTCTGGTAACTGGCCGTCGAGTGAAGCTGGGCAGCGGTGAAACCCAGGCCGGTGGTCTCACCTAACACGGCATGCGTCACATTCGCTCCGGCAAAGTCCGCGCCCCGCAACACGCTCCTATGAAGCTGGGCATACCTCAGATCCGCCTGGTTGAAGTTGGCGTCGGCGAGAGTGGACTCCTCGAGGGCCGCACCGCTCAGGTTGGCGCCGGCGAAGTTGGCGTGGGACATGTTCGACCCGCTGAACCGAGCGCCGGCCGCTGCTCCACGGAAGTCCGCGCCCGTCAGGTTGACATTCGAGAACCAGGCACCCGCGAGGTTCTTTCCTGCCAGGTTGACACCGCTCAGATCGTTGGCAAACAGCTTGATGCCCGCCAGATCACCGGTTTTGTAGCTCGCGGTGGAGTACAGTTGTCCGGCCGTGAATCCGTCGCCGAACACGACCTCGTTCACAATTGCATCCGTGAAATCGGCGCCACTCAGATTCGCGGAGCGGAAGCGGACGCGCGCCAGGTTCTGGCCCGCAAAACTCCAGCCGCTCAGGTTGTTCTCATCCAGGTCGATGTCGCTCAGATCGCCGCGCTCATAGCTTGCCGTGGAATAGAGTTGCTGAGCCGTAAGACCCTTGGCCGTCACGCGCCACATCGTGGCGCCATTCAGCACGGCGTCGGTGAAGTCGGCATCCGCCAGGGTCGCGTCGCCGAGAAATGCCCAGGAAAGATCGGCCCGCATCAGATGGGCGTGGCTCGCATTCGAAAGCCTCGCCTGGCGCAATTGCGCGCCGGCCAGGTCGGCGTAGCTCAAATCAACGCTGCCGAAATCCGCACCTGGGACGGCGTCCTGGTCCGTAATGAGTTGCCCGTTGTCCCAGCGATAAACCGCGGCGATGGCCGGGCTCTGCCGTGATCCTGGAAGCAGACCCAAGAGCGAAAGGGCCGCGGCCGCCGCCAACGTTCTTCCTCTCGATGCCATGATGACCTCCGTGCCTTTCGCAAGACCGGACTGACGGGATCGCAGATCAGTTCAGTAATGCGCAGCCCGCCGATTGTTTGGCTTTCCACCGGACCGACGAGCCAGCAGATACGGGGCGAGGAGCCCCAGCAGAAGCGACGCCGCGGGCTCAGGGATGGTCGCGATCAGGACACCGCTGGAACCGTCGTCGAAGGTGGCTAGGAATGCCAATTGGCCGGAGTTGTTCAGGGCCAGGCTGCCGGTGTCGATGCCGCGAATTGTGCGCCATTGCCCGCCGATGTCGATGAGTTCATTGTCGCGAAGGATCATCTGCAGTCCGCCGGAAGGGTCGAACAGGTAGATGGCCGCCGTGTGCTGGCCGGCCGCGTTGAGATCAGAGAGGTATGCGCCGAAAGCGATTTGGCCAAGATCGTTGATGAGGGGATCATTGAGGCTCCAGAAGGTGGCGCCGGGCGTCGTGTCTGGCGCAGGGCCGTTCTGCAGAGCGACCAACCGCAGAGCATGATCGGTTCCGGTCCAGATTCCCCACTCCGGAAGACCGACACCACCGCCAGCGCGATCGCCGCCGCCGGAGGCGGATATTGAAGCTGTGAAGGCCAGATGGCCGGCGGAGTTGACAACTGGCGGGCTCAGATAATCGAACGCAGCATCTGCAAAGCCGGGTGGCGTTTGTCCGGTGCGCACGGCGACATAGAGGTTATCAGCGGTACCGGCGTAGATGACTATCTGCGATGCGCCCAGGCTGGCGACGAAGGCGAGCTGGCCGGAGCGAGCCACGGCGGGCGAGCCGACGCCCCCGAACGTTTCACCGGGCAACTGCGGAGCAGGGTCGCCTTCACGCGCCAGCAGATGGAGCGCGCCGGGCTGGCCCGCCCAGGCAGCGCTGTGAGGAAACTGGCCCGGTTGAGGGTTGGCGGTGCGGCCACCGAACGCAACGAGTCCGGCATCGCTGAGGGCAGGTATGCCGAAAGCGACGCCTGATTCGTAGTCGGCATAGGTGATGCCGATGGGAGCTCCGACCGCCTGCTCGCCCATGCGGGCGACGGGCTGGAGGTTTCCAACAGGGCCTGCCCAGATTCCCATGTAGTTCGTGTGGTCAACAGTTGGCCCGCCAAGCTCAGCGGTGATGGCAACGACGCCGGAACCCCGCATGGTCGCGCCCACGAGGTTGTCGAAGTACGGGTCCATCCCAGGTGCGATGACGGTCTGGCTGCAGACGACCTGCGCATGGGTGCCGGTAGCGACCCAGAGCCCCCAGCCTTCGGGGTAGGTGCCGGACTGGCTCAGGCTGGCTGAATACAGCACCGTTCCGGACCCGGTCAGTGCATAGGGATCAGTGGGACGAGTGCCATAGGTGAAATCGGTTGGAACCCCTGACGCTGCGTCGCCACTGCGGGCCAGGAGTTGCATGGCGCCTGGCGAGCCGCTGAAGATTCCCCAGTCGAAAGGTCGATCCGAATTCGCCAGTTCGGCACGGAAGGCGACTTGGCCGGCGTCGTTGAGCAAAGGGCTCCGCAGATTGGAATAGGTCGTGCCGCCGGCTCCGGGCGCGGGCTGGCCAGTCAAGGCAGCCACGCTGTAACGAACCTGCGACCGCGCCGGGCCCGACAATGCCAGGCATGTGACCGTAATGACAATGACGTGAACAATTGATGGGTATCTCATGATTACCTCGCGTTGAAAGAACGGTGTCTTCCCAACCGCAACATCAGGCAGCCGCATGCAGTCGCCAGCAGCAGCGCCCCGGCTGGCTCGGGCACTGTCGTCAGAGCGAAGGCCAGATCCATTGACCTACCCCAGAGCTGTGGGTCAATGCTGGAGACCTGAGGATATCGCAGTTCGCTCCATGTGGTCATGCCGATCCCGGGCATGACGCCGTATGCAGCGTCATCGTTCCAGTGATCGGTGCTGGTTTTCCATCCCAGAACCGCACTGTCGTCCTCTGGCACTGCAAATATGCGCAACCAGTAGATGTTCCCCTTCTCCTGTACAAACGGCTTGTCCTGAGGGATCGCAAAGCTGTACTGCCAGATGACCGTATCGGTGCCCAGCACCTCGCCTTTCATCGGGTCGTAGAATTGCTCCTGCACCTGCTCCTTCCACGGCCGCACCGAGAATTTGCCGCGTGGGAACACCGCCGACCAGAGCGTGTCGCCTGGTCGGCTGAAGAGGTTGTTCTGTCCCACCGGCACGTCCTGATGAATGGATAGCGAGAACTGCACGTTACCCGGGTCAGCCGGAGGACCGTCTTCTTTTGGGGCGGGCAAGTGGTCGTTCAGCCACGATCCCCAGAAATGGATGTCTGTAATGGGCCCGCTGGATGTGCAGAGGAAATCATCCGCCAGAAACAGACTCCCCCCAATGCCCGCTAAATGTGCCCGGACATCCAACCCGTTGGGCGATTCGTCCGGCCGCTGCAGCCATTTGGCTGCCCCTTGGCCATTGTCCGCCATCGTGCAGAGCGGGAAAGACAAGTCGATCAGAGCCAGAGTGATGAGAAGGCACGGCCATTTGTGTTGTGTAGACATAGCACTCCTCCAAGAATCGTGGTCAATCCATGTATTCATCCTCTCTCGCCACCAGGCCATTCCTGTGGCGTGGGGGTGTTCCCCGGCGTCGGCCGAGACATCGCCACGACAGGCACAAGCCGCACAGCAGTGCAGCCACGGCTGTTCCCGAAGGCTCGGGGATGATTCTGGGTGTATCTAGGGCCAACCCACCCGCCGGGCGAACCCCGACGACAATTCCTTCAACGCCATCACCGTCCAGATTGGCCCGCTGGATCATCCCCGGTCCGTTGTTGGCCCAGTACATCTTGCCGCCCAGAACATCAATGGCCAACTCGACGCCGTTGTCGCGGAAGTCCAGAACGGACCCCTCCAGCAACGTCTCGACTTGCGTTCCGTCCAGATTGGCCCGCTGGATCAGGCCCACGTCGTTTTGGTCCCATCCGCCTGCCCAGTAGACCTTGCCATGGAGCAGATCCAGAGCAATATCCGGAGCCGGTAGGAATGGGATGGTCTTGACCAGCGTGCGAGGCTCGTTCCCGTCCACCCGATTCACGCAGATGGCGCCGCTCACTGGATCGGACGAGCCCTCGTCAGGCTGGACCAATCGGTAGCTGTAGAGACTGCCTTGAGCGTCCAAGACGCCTTTGCCGGTCAGTTCACAGCCGACCCACTCTGGTACTGAATCTGCCGGCCCCACGCCAGTCCCGTCGGTCCTCGCCTTGAAGAGCAGCGTCTCCTCAGCCTTCCCGGCAACGTACCGAATCTGGTTCCAATAGACCGTGTCTCCCTCCATGGCCATGGAGCGGATGTATGTGTTCGTGCCGACGGCGATCTGAGGAATCAGAAGCGCGCTCGCTGTGCCATCGAGACTTGAGCGATACAGGCTGTAGGAGTCAGCGGACGACTGCTGCATCCAGTAGAGCCCGCCGCCCATGGCCAGCGGGGCGAACCCGGCGAGAACGATGATCAATACGATTGGCCGCAAGGATGTTGTCCTCATAAGTGTATGCTCCTCCTGTTGGTGATTTCCGTCGTGTTCTGGGCCGTTCCACACCGTGACCACGAGCTATCGAGTTGATAGGTGCCTCTTTGACGCAGGAAGCCAAGGACGCAGACTGCCAGCAATGCCAGACCGGCCGGCTCAGGGATCGGCGCGAGCAGGAAGGCGTGAGTACCCGTCGGGCACTTCGCCTCTCCCACGATCTGCCCCAGATCGTTGATGCCGCGGGCCTTCAGCAGTGTCCAACCCTCCGACGGCGTCTGCAGAAGGTTGTTCAGGTCGAGCATCCCCTCCTCGGCCGTCCACAGGAATGCCCGATTATCGTTGCCCACAGTGGCTTCTCCGACAATCTGGCCGAAGTTGTTCAGGGCCAGGGCGGTGCTGTATTCGTCGCCTCCAGGCAACACGCCTAAATCCAGGATCGCGCCGTCCGGCTTCCACAGGGCGGCGTGCACGATGGCCGAACTTCCTGTGGACCGTGCGACATAGCCGGCGACAAGGCCGTCTTCATTGACCGCGTTGGCGCTGGCAATCGGAAGGCTGTCCAAGCTGCCCAGGTCCTGCATGCCTGTCGCCGAGGTCCAGATGAAGGCCCGCCAGTCGCCAGTCAAAGTGCCAACGCCTCCCACAGCCTGGCCCGCGTTGTTGATCCCGGCAGCATTGCTGTGATAGACGCCGCCGGGGAACCAACCGAGGTCGCGCAGGCCAGTTTCCGGGGTCCACACGAACCCTCTCTCACCGTAGTTGGTCATGCTGATCCCGACGACGTGGCCGACATCATTGATGCCCAATGCGTAACTCTCATCGTTCCACCCCCCGAACGCGCCCAAGTCTTGCGGCTCAGCCCCCGGCGTCAGCAGGAAGGCGTGCCTCCCCGGGCTGGTGAAGGTTGCATAGCCCGCGACCTGGCCGATCTGGTTGATGGCATTGGCGGAGCTCCAGCCGCCGGGCGGCAGCACTGAAGTAAGATCCTCCATCACCCCCGCCGAGTTCCACCGCAGGGCGTGCTGGCCATCGGATGCATCCGACCATCCGACGATCTGGCCGCGATTGCTGATCGCCCTGGCCGAACTGTAGTCGCCGGTGTAGTCGTTCTCCCCCGGCAGATCCCCAAGGTCGGTGAGGGTGTATCTGACCGATGCTTGGGCAGGCAGGTTCAGCAGGCCGAGAATCCACAACGCCGACAAGAGCGCCCCCAGAAGAAAGTGGAGCCGTTTCATCGGCGTGTGCGTTTCTCGAGGTGGCGTTGAATGCCGCAAGGCGCGGTAGGGTTGTGGAGGTACTCGGTGCTCAGTGGCCAAGACACCCACTGCGGCGGTCGAGATGATCGAGCCGGCTTGCATAGTGTTTCTCCGGTAGAACTGGCTGACGAGCCTCAACGATGCTGTGCCCACAAAGCCCGACTGCCGCAGTCGCGTAAGTCAAGTCCACAATGGTACTTGCCGCACATTTTGGCGCCGCGGGCCGCAACAAGCAATCGCACGTGATCGCTGACTGCCCAACAAGCCCAGTAGGACGCCCTTTACTCATCAGTGTAACACCCGCAGCGGCGGCATTGTGACAGAAAAACCAGCGCGGCGTGGTGAGGCTCACGGGACCGAATGCCGTGATCCAAGTCGCACCCGTGGAACCAGCCGGCCCCTCAAGCTTCTAACACCTGTGAGGACGAACCATGCATCGGCCATTATCTCCGATGTCACAAGTCGGGGCGGGAGGGTGTTTATCTTCGGTGCAAACAGACGCGGCGAGTGAGAGGGAGCAGTGGAGCGGGGTGATATAGAGCGACAGGGCATCGCATGGATGATGCCGATCTATTGCGGCTCTACGTGCACAAGCCTGCCGGATCTCAGATTGCGACGGGCACGGTTCGCATACAACTGGTGGATGATGAACAGCGGGAAGCGAAAGATCGAGCGCAAATCCAAGCTGAGTTCAGTGCAGCGTGTGTTGCATATTTGCGGAGACTGAATCCTGAGTAAGGGACGTACCGTATCGAATGGATCTGGAACCATCAGGGCACTCCAGCGTCAGAGAGGCCCGTGTAGCTGCGGCCTGGCTGACGCCGTTCGCTGACGCCAGAAATCCCGTCGTTCTTTCGTGCCGGATCGAACCGTTTGGCGTCTATTCTTTCAGTCGGCCATTGCGCGGTGGTGCTGGCCGCCGCCAGACCTGACCAGGGGCTGGAGCGATCTGGTGGTACGCAGCCCGCAGGGCTTTGCCCATTACACTCCCGCCGACCAGCCTGCCGACAGCCATTTGCCCGTCCAGCCGTGGGCTCGGATCGAGGGCACGCTGCGCGCAGGCACAGTGCCGCTGCCAGGCCTGACGGTGGGGCTGGGCTGTTCAGCATTGGCCAGGAATCGCTCGAGGGCCGGGTCCACGCGGACCTCCCGAAGACGATTGAGATCGGCCGGACCAACACCTACTCCCAACATCCGCAGGACAGCCGCCGCATGCAACTGTACAAGGTTTACGCCAGCGACGGCTCATCGGCGGGGTTCAACGACGCTCCGGGGCACGGCATTGACCCGGCTAGCTGTGGCTGGGCGCATATTGCCACTGTGGCCATCCACCTGGCCGAAGGAACTCGACCCGTACCGAAAGCAGGCCAAGACCATCGGGGTGGCGCACGGAATCCAGGAGACCGTCTACGAGATCCGGTTCAACAGCCGGGACGAATTCGAGAAGGCATGGCCGCACATTCTGAAGTTGAAAAGCCCCGGCGCGCCGCTGATCCTTGAGAGAAGCCCGGCGACCTACAACAGGAGCGGGACCAAGTCGGAGGCGGGCGTACTCATCCTGTGCCCGTCGGGTGGGACTGTGCGCTTCCCTGACGGGCGGGAGTTGAAAGCTGACACACCGTGGCCTAAGTCGGCGACCCTGCCGGGCGGCGAGTTGCCGGAATACGTCGTCGCGCAGGATGGCAAATGGGTTCCCTTCGACGGGAAGGAACGGAGCCACATCCAGCATCGGGCTCGCATCGACGTCGTGCTGATCACGGATGGTCAGATCGTGGATCTGAACAGCACCCCGCTGCCGGAGAATATCCCCATCATCGATAGGCGGTTCCCCAAGGCCGAGCAGGCATGGGGCAAGGCGGTGGAGGGAATCCAGGTTCGACTTACGCCGGACAAGCGTCTCTGGAATGAAGGGGAAGATCCGAGTTTCAAAATCATCGCGAAGCCTAAAGACAACGTGGCCAACGAAAGCGGCGCTCCTAACCAGAGCGTCGAGGATGTTGCCGTTAAGCCGCGGCAAATCCTCACCCCCGATGTCAGCCCGCGCGAGTGACAGAGAGGAACCAAGCTTGAAGATGTACCATCATTTGGGAATCCCGACCACGACGCCGCGACCTGGCGAGGCCGGGTGGAGCGGGCCGAAGGGGTGGCCTTTGTCGAGCATGGCCGAGAGGTCGTCTTCGCCGAGGTTGGGTGTCGCGTAGTCGTCGGAGCCGGGCCGATGGCCGAAGGGGGGCTTCCGGGGGCCTTGAGTTTCGAAGAGGGTCAGGCTCATCAGCTTCCTGCCCTGCCACTTCGCGGGATCGGCCATCGACGAACAGACAATCGAAGCCGGAACGGGTTTGGCAGGGCTATAATCGGTGGCAGCGGACGTGGATGGTTCGGTTTCCATAAGATGAAGAGATGCAGGGAAAAAGTTCGCGGATTCGACAGCCTTACGCTAATTGTATCTACGGTTGAAGTGGGCAGCAACTGGCGAAGGCGCATGGCGACGTTTCTTCTCGCCATGCGGGCTGCCCGCCGCAAGCCGCGCGGGATCCGACGGCGTGGAGATACGGACGAGCATGACACAATCCCAAATGGCGGGGGACATCGGAAATGGGCATCTCGCTCACCACTTTTCGACCGTTGGCCAGCAGCGGCGGACTGGCAAACTGGGCATGTGGATCTTCCTCTCAACGGAGATCATGATGTTCAGCGGGCTGTTCTGCGCGTACGCGGTCTTCCGCGCAAACCACCCGGCCATATTCGAATGGGGGCATCAGTTCCTCGATGTCGGGTGGGGTTTGATCAACACGATGGTGCTGATTCTGAGCAACCTGACGATGGCGATGGCCGTCTATTGCGCCCAAACCAACCAGCGGCAGTTGCTGATGTTGTTTCTGACGCTGACGATCATCTGCGGCGTGGCATTCATGGGGGTAAAGACGATCGAGTACTCGCACAAGTACCAGGATGGCCTGCTCTGGGGGGCGCTGTTCAAGCCCGAGATTCCAGAAGAGCCGTCAGGGACCGGAGGTGCGCCAGGCCAACTTGCAGCAACGCCGGTGCCGGGCATACTGCCAGCGAATGCCGACAAGGGCAAGAAGCTGTATCTCGGCACGTGCGTGGCGTGTCACGGGGCGCAAGGCGAGGGCGTGACGGCGGTGGGCGTGCCGCTGAGGGACAGCGATCTCGTGCGCGGGTCGAGCGTCGTGAAGCTGGCGGCGTTCCTGAAAGTCGGACGAATGCCCACCGACCCCGCCAGCAAGACCAAACGATTCATGCCCGCTCGCGGGGCGAACCCGACATTGATGGATCAGGATCTGGCGGACATCGCGGCGTACCTGATGCAGTTGGCTGGTGGAGGAACCAACGCCGCGACCGTTGCGACAACAGGGCCTGCGGCTGGCGGCGCAGCGGCGACGAAGCCGGCAGTCGCCAACGCCGAGGAGTGGGCGGCGATGATCCCGAAGTGGGTGGTGCCCGCGCCGCCAACGGGACCCGCGGGCCTGAGTCCGCGATTTGCCAGTCCGCAGACGGCGGCGGTCGCGCGGCCAGGACATCTGTGGACCTATCCGCCGGAAGGAGCGCATCATTTCTTCGGATTTTACTTCCTGCTCACCGGGCTTCACGGAATCCACTTGATTGTCGGGCTGGGGCTGTTGGCGTGGCTGTTGAACCGGGTGGCCAAGGGCCATTTCGGCCCGGCGTACTACACGCCCGTCGAGCTTGCTGGATTGTATTGGCACCTGGTCGATCTGGTCTGGATCTTTCTTTTCCCGCTGCTTTATCTGATCCACTAACGGAGATTCACCGTAGCGGACATAGAGAAGATGTGATGCGAGATGAGGCATATGAAATCTGATACAGCAACTTCAGTTGCGCCGCGATCGCCTGTGGCGACGCTGATGGCGATGGCGGCCAAGCTTCAGGCGGTGGGCACCGAGACGGTCGATCTGAGTCTGGCGGTGGGCCGGGTGCTGGCGCAGGATCTGCTGGCCGATCGTGACAATCCGGCCTGCGATGTGAGCGCGATGGATGGCTATGCGCTGCGCGTCGCGGACCTGGCCCGCGGTAGTGTTGCGGTGGCCGGCGAAGCGAGGACTGGGCAGACGCCCGAGGTATTGGCAGCAGATCAGGCGATGAAAATCGTCACCGGAGCCCCCGTTCCCAACGGCGCGGAGGCAGTCATCCGGCGGGAGGATGTCCAGGAATACCCAGACCATATTGGGGTCCGGGCCGGCGCGAGCCTGGCCGCAGGGGAGAATATCCGCACGCAGGGCCAGAATATCCGGGCGGGTGAACGGGTTGTGGAAGCGGGCCGGGTACTGACGCCAGCCTTGGCCGGGGCGCTGGCGAGTTTCGGATTGTGGCGCCCGCGAGTCTATCGCGCCCTGAGGCTTGGGATCATTGTCACCGGCGATGAACTCTTGTCCCCGGACTCCAAGCCCAACGTGTGGCAGCTACGCGACAGCAATGGCCCGGCCCTCGAAGCCATGGTCGCAGGCTGTCCATGGCTCGACTGGCAGCAGACTTGGCACGTGGCGGACGACCTGGAGGAAACGCGCACCGCGCTGGCCGATGCGCTTCAGGAGTGCGACGTGGTGCTCATGACCGGCGGCGTATCGATGGGCGATCGCGATTATGCGCAGGTGGCGGTTGGCCAAGTGAAGGCAACGGTCGAGTTCCACGGCCTGCCGATACGGCCGGGCAAGCCCATGCTGGGGGCGATCGGAACCAAGGGCCAGGCCATCCTGGGCTTGCCAGGCAATCCGGTCTCAGTACTGGTCACAGCGCGGCGATTGGGAGCGATTGTGCTCCGGACGCTGGCTGGCTTTGAGGTCGTTGATCCGCCCGTGCCGATGGTCGTCGTCGATCTGCCGGACGTCAGCAATCCGGAGTTGTGGCTCTACCGGCCGGTGAAGTTGAGCGGCGACGGCGCCGCCCAGATCCTGCCGACCAAGGGGTCAGGCGACCTCGTGTCGGCGGCGAGAGGCGATGGCTTTGTCGAAATCCCGCCCGGAACAGAGGGTGAGGCAAGCCGAACGTATTATGGGTGGCAATTGTGAGAATCCGCTGTTGGGAATCATAACCGAGAAACTGCCTGTTTATTTTCTGGCAGGGGGGAGAAGCTCACGCTTCGGGTCGGATAAGGCCATGATCCAGTTTCGCGGCAGGCCGTTGATATCGCATATCGCCCAGACGCTCGGGGCCAAGGCCACCGCGGTGACGGCTGTGGCGGACGTGGCGGACAAATACCAAGCCCTGGCCCTGCGGACAATCCCCGATTGTGTTGCGGGTGCTGGACCTATCGGCGGAGTGCTGACGGCCGTGGAAGACTGTGCGGATTAGCGGTGGTTGCTCGTGGCGTCGTGCGATCTGGTGGGGGTGGACTGCAACTGGGTTGATCTGCTGATGGCAGGGCGGAGGGAGGCGCCCGCGGTGCGGGCTGATTTGCGGCAGGGGCTTCCTCCGCCCGATCAACCTGCACCAGACAACCCGGTCTTTTTTGCCCACCGCGGATTTCCCAAGGCCATTGCAGGCCTGTGTATTGCGGACTACGCTTATGCCATGCGAATCCAATTCTGCGGAGCGGACCGGACGGTCACGGGGTCGTGTCATCTGATCGAGGTCAATGGCCTGCGGTTGCTGCTGGATATGGGCATGTACCAAGGCCCGCGAGAGGAGGCCAGGCGACTGAACTTCTGGCTGCCGAATGGCGTGAAGAAGGTGGATGCGATGATTCTGTCGCATGGCCACCTCGACCATTGCGGGAAGATCCCCGTATTGACCCGGGCCGGGTATGACGGGCCGATCTATTGCACGCCGGCGACGGCGGCGGTGGCGAGGATCGTGCTGGAGGATGCGGCAGAGATTCAGGAAGAAGATGCCATCTACCTCAACCGCCGGGGCCGAGCGCCAGGCGAGGAACCGGTGCGCCCGCTGTATGTGAAAAGTGATATTCCGCGGGTGCTGAAGCAGATGAGGCGCGTGGGGTACGAGCAGCCAGTGGATCTGGGTCGCGGGGTTGCGTTCACCCTGTTCGATGCGGGGCACATTCTCGGCTCGGCATACGTCATGATTGACTGGAAACAGAACGGAACCGGCCACACACGCACGCTCTTGTTCACCGCCGATGTAGGGCGATACAACGCCCCGATCATACGCGACCCGCGGACCCTGCCGCGGAAGGCGGACTATGTGATCACCGAGAGCACCTATGGCGGCAGATCGCATACGCCGATGAGCGAGGTTGGGCCGGCGCTGTTGGAGTCGGTCCGGTATTGTATTGAGCGGCGCAGCCGGCTGCTGGTGCCGGCGTTTGCGGTGGGCCGCACGCAGACGATTCTGTGGTATATGCAGCGGTTCATTCAGGAAGGGTTGATCAAGCCGATCCCGATCTACGTGGACAGCCCGATGGGCGTGGAGGTTTCGCGGGTTCATTCAGAATTCCGCGACTACTACGACGATGAAACGCGCGATGCGATTGGGAAGAATGATCTGTTCGGAATGTCGCGGGTGACGTTCGCCAGCAGTACGGACGAGAGCAAGAGGATCAACAGCGATCATGGGCCGTGCGTGATTATCGCGTCGAGTCCGACCTGTGAATTTGGCCGTATTCTGCACCATCTGAAAGTGAGCATCGAGAGGCCGAACGATTTGATGGTGATGGTCGGCTGGACGCCGCCGCACACGCTGGGGCGAAGATTGCAGGACGGCCAGAAGCGGGTGCGGATCTATGACCGGTGGTACGACGTGAAGTGCCAGGTGCAGACCATCCATGGCCTCAGCGCGCATGCGGATGGGGCGGAGTTGGTCAAGTTTCTGACGCCGACGATTACGCCAGACGCCAGCTTCTATGTCGTGCATGGAGAGCTGGCCGAGGCGAATGCGCTGGCGTCGCGACTCAGAGACGCCGGCGCCGTGCGGGTGGACGTGCCGGTGATGGACACAGAAATTCTTAGGGAGTAGGAGAGTCGGTATGTCCAGGAAGACCTGCTGGGCGGTGGGCGCGGTGTTGGTGTTGGGTGCAGTGGCGTTGGGACAGCAAAGCGCGGGGGTCGCGGAAGGGACAAGAGGCGTCTACGCGGTATTGACGGCGGAGTGGGATGTGCCGCCGCCCGTTCATGAAGTGATCGTGACCTATGGGCCGAGGGAGCGGGATCGCGTGTGGTGGCAGTTGGAGGTGAAGAAGGAGAAGGGCGCCTCGCCGCTGATGGTGCTGCGGGGGCTGACGGATCAGGACCCGATGGCCGAAGCCGGCGAGGCGGGGTTTGAGCGGTATGTGCTGAAGATCCCGGAAACCGGCCAGGTGCTGGAGTATCGCGATGTGCACACGGGCAGGGCGCTGCTGCCGGGCTGGAAGGATTTTGGGAAGTGGTTCGTGCCGCGGGTCGGAGAAGGGAGCCTGAGGGAAGCGGGGATGCCGCAGACGCTGGCGTATCTGGGGCACACGTTGACGCTGCTCCGGGTGGAGAAAGGCCGAGCGTGGGAGAAGTGGGAGGGCGTAAAGCAGTTGGATCTGGATCGGGAGCTCCTGGTGGGAACCGGGCGGAATTTCCGGGATGTCGAGGGAAGGCGACTGCCGCAGACGCCGAATCGGCAGAACTACACCTATGTGCCGTTTGTGAAGGAAGAGTACCCGGTGATGATGAAGGCGGGGATCAACCTGTTCCTGGTGTCGCCGGAGCAGGAGGCGTGGGTGAGGGATGAGCCGGTGTTCTATCTGCGCGGGGCGGGCGGGAAGACGCCGCTGAAGTATCCGGTCGATCTGTATCGGAGCAACTACATCGGGTCGGTGATGTTCATGGACGAGCCGGCCATCCTGCTGGTGGGTGATAAGAACGTACACACGACACTGCGGTATTTCAGCGACGCGACCAACCTGCTGGAGCAGCGGGTGCGCGGGCGGTATCGGAACACGGGGAGCTACGGGGCGTTTGAGCTGGAGAATGCGCTGAAGAAGATGGGGGTGCATTTCGGGGAGATGCGGCTGGAGCAGTGGGATTACCCGGCGTGGGAGACGATGTACGAGACGGCGTACTACCAGTTGGCGGCGGGTGTGGCGGGGATCGTGCACGAGGGCCGGTATCGGCTGGAGGACTTCGACAAGGTGGTGGCGAAGTGGACGGATAAGCCTCGGAAGCATACGCCGGAGGAGATGCTGCGGTACCACTACGCGTTCCTTCGAGGGGCGGCGGGGCAGACCGGAGGGCATTGGGGGACGAGCCTCTACGGGCAGGCGGAGGAGAGGTATTCGCCGCTGGCGGTGACGATGGCGTATGACATGGGGGCGAGGTACGTGTGGTTCTGGACGTCGGACCATGACCACCATATGCCGTGGGTGGAACAGTTGGAGCTGGCGAGGGTGCTCAAGGAGCATGGGGGGAAGAAGCCGAGGGGGTCGATCTATGGGAAGCGGCCGGTGGTGGATGTGGGGATTGTGATGCCGTATGGGTGGCTGGTGGAGCTTGGGGATCTGTGGTGGGTGAGGGCGATCGATAAGGAGGGCAAGAGCGAGTATGCGCAGCGGTATGGGAGGCTGATGCGGCGGGTGCATGAGGAGATCCAGAGGGCGATGGATGGGAGGGAGAGCTTTGACATCGTGGTGGACGATGGGCGGCCAGTGAATGGATACAAGAGGATGCTGAGGGTGTCGGAGCAGTGAAGGGCAGAAGGCTCTACTCCATTCGGGAGCCGATCTTGACGGTGACTTGCCACTGGGAGGCTTTGCCTTCATGGATGGCGCCGCGGATTTCGGTGACTTGGAACCATCGCATTTCACGATTGGTTTTTCCGACGCGGGAGACGGCGGATTGAATGGCGTCCTCGATGGAGGAGGAGGATGTTCCGGTGACTTCGGTCAGTTCAAAGGTGTGTTCGTTCATGAGAATTCCTTGTTGGAAGCATAGGCGAGCGACTGCGGCTGAGGCAAGTGGGGACTATGGGTTTCCGGATTATTGGCAGTTGGGGTTTCCGCATTGGCCGAGGCAGGCGTGTCCATGGGCGAGTTCATCTTCTGAGGCGGCTCGGACCTCGACGACGGTGGCTTCGACGGCGAGGGTCATGCCAGCGAGGGGGTGGTTGGCGTCGACGGTGACGTTCTGGTCATCGACGTCGACGACGGTGACGACGCGGGCGCCATTTGGGGTCTGTGCGTGGAACTGCATGCCGACCTTGATTTCGTCGATGCCCTGGAAGTTTTCTCGGGGGACGGGTTGGACCATATTGGGGTTTTTGTCGCCGTAGCCGTCTTCGGGTGGCAGGACGATCTTGATGGTTTCGCCGGCGGATTTGCCTTCGAGGGCGCGTTCGATGCCGGGGACGATGCTGCCGATGCCGTGGAGGTAGGCCATTGGGGCGCGGCCTTTGGAGGAGTCAAGCACTTTGCCTTGGGTGTCGCTGATGGTGTAGTCGATGGCGGCTACGGTGTTTTTAGTGATCTGCATGAAGATCCTTCATCAAAATTGTGAAAGGGCGGAAGATACAATGGCCTGGTGCCACGGGCAAGGGTGGCCGTGTAGAATGTCCCGCGGGGCGTGGAAATATGCTGAGGTTTGAAGGAAACATTATGGAACTCCAGCTTGATCAGGAAGCGGTGTTGCAGGGGGCGGTGGGGAGGCTGTTGGTGCCGAATGATGAGGCGGGGGCGGGGGATTGGAAGGCGGCGATAGCGAAGGGTGTTGTGAAGCAGTTGGAGGGTGAAGGGGGGAAGGCGGAGCGGTTTGTGGCGGGGCTGGACTCGCTGGCGGCGGAGTCGTGGGCGGTGTTTGGGTCTGCATTCTTGAATCTGCCGGGTGGGCAGCAGGATGAATTGCTGTCGCGGGTGGAGAATGAGAATGTGAGGACGCAGTGGGGGGGATGTGGTCCTGGGGAGTTTGTGAAGATGCTGGTGGAATTGACGGATGGGGCGGTGGGGGAAACGATGAACGATGAATGATGAATGATGAATCGGAGAGCACGATGGGATTTTCGATTTTCGATTCTTGTTTTTCGAATGAGGGAGGGCGAGCCGGAGAGGACACAGAGGATGCGGGGGGTACAGAGGTTACGGGGGAAATGGGTTCGTTTTGTCGGGGGGCGT
>JAPLNB010000371.1 GCA_026693085.1 Planctomycetota bacterium
CGAGGCGTGGTTGCCGAAGGCGTAGAGGGTTTCGATGGCTTTCTCGTGGTCGCCGAGCCAGAGCCAGGCGTGCCCATAGAATGAGCCGAAGTAATTCCAGATGCCTTTTCCGAGCCAGCCGGTGTCGAGGACGAGGCCTTCGGATTCGACGGCGCGGAGCATGGCCATGTTGCCTTTGACGAGGGGATCGTCGGCGGCGAAGAGCTTGCCGGGGAAGACGGCGTGGAGAAACGCCCATTGGGCTTTTTGCGGCGGCACGCGTGGGGTGTTGCGCATGTAGATGGGGAGACAGGCGTTGCCATTCGCATCGGTAATCATGTCGCGTTTGGCGGCGACGCGGAAGGTCTCGGAGAAATCGTCATACTCTTTCTGCCAGGCGTTGGCCTGGTCGGTTTTTCCCATCCATCTGGCGGCCTCGACGGCGGCTTTCATGCCGGCCATGGTCCAGTAGATGTTCGTGTATTCGGGGCGTTTTTCGCCAAGCCCACCGTCGGAAAAACCCGCGGGAATCAGCCAGTAATTGGGCGCGGTGCCATTTTCGGAGGCCATGTCGCGCATCTTGCGGATGTAGGCGAAGCCGCGTTCGACGTTGGGCCAGACCTCGGCCAGCCACGCTTTATCGCCCATGAGTTTGGCGTGGCGGCTGACGGCCCAGAGGACGATGCCGGTCTCTTTCCAGTGGCCGTCCATGAGCAGGAAGCCGCCGTCCTTGTTTTGGCGTTTCAGAAGATAGCGGATGCCATTGCGGGCCTCGGCGCCACGGCCGAGGAAGGTGACGGCTTCCATGAGGAACGAGCCATCGACGACCCACAGGCCGCGGTAGCAGGTGGGGCCGACTTGGAAGGCGGGCAGGTCTTCCTTGATTTCGCGGGCCTGGTAGATGTTGCGGATGGAGGATTCGAGCATCGCCTGAACGCCTGCATCGCCGACGGTGATCTGCGCGAAGGGCAGGTCGGCTTTGAGCCAGTAGGTCATGGCTTGCTGGCGATAGAGGCTGGCTTCGGCGGGGTTGTTGGGGATGCGCCAAGAAATCTCGCCGCGAGCGACGCCGATGGCGATCTGTCTTGTTTCATTGGCGCCGAGGGAGATCTCGTTGAGTTTCAGAACGAGCCTGCCTTTGGGTTGCTCGGCGACGTCGAACGGATCGGTGCACGAGATCGCGGTCCATGGGCCGACGAGAACGCGGGAGTCCTCGACGGTGATGGGCATGTCGCTCTCGATGGTGATCGTCGGCTGGACCTGTTGGGCCTGGGCCGCGGTGTTTCTGAGTTGCAGCGACATCACATCCTGCCGCGGCGGGCCTGGGGGTTGTTGTTGCGGCTGATCGGCGAATGACAGTTTGGCCAGGGGTTTTTCCGGTGTTTGGGACTTGATGAGGTCCGGGCCGGGCTTCTGGTCACCTTTGAAGATCCAGAGCGTATTGAGAATGGTGTTTTGATCGGCGCAGCCTTGGGTTGGGGCGACGGTCAGGTTGATCCAGCCGTCGGCGTTGTCGTCTTTGGCGGGGAACGAGAAGAGCGCGGGTACGTTTCGGCCGTAGGTCTTGATCAGGTCCACTGTCTTGAGGGTTTTGCCTTCGATTTGGAGATCGAGCAGACGTTGGCCGGCGTCGTCGTGGTGGCCTTCGCACAGGCCGAAGACGACGGTGTATTGCGCGTTGGGTTCGGCGCGGAATCGGTAGCGGATGGAGCCGTTGAAGGTGACGGCGATGTGTTTGAACCCAGGGTCGGCATCGGCGGGGGGGTTGGCCCAGTTGTAGAGGACCTGGCCGTCGTCGAGGCGCTCGAGGGCGAGCTTGGGAGCGTCGGCCTTGGTTTGAGGCCGAATAGGCGGGGCGATCGCGAAGGCGGATTCCTCGATGGCGATGGCGCCGGCCTTTTTATGGGTATTGACGATGGCGGCGCGGGGGCTTTGAAGCTGTTGTTTGATCCATTGGGACTGGGGGAGGGTGACGGAGATCCGCGTGTGGAAGCCATGGAACTGGCCGTCGCCCCAGTCGTATAGCAGTTCGCCATCCTTCCCCACGAGCGTTTTTTGCCAATCGTCGGGGAGGCAGATGGAAGTTTGCCACCATGGCGGGGCGTAGCGGAAGTCGATGGCTTGTTTCTGGGGTTCGGCGGCGCGGGACGCGGATAAGAACACGCTCAGCGCGACAGTAAACGAGATCCAGAGGGTTCTGCACATACTCGATCCTCTCGAGCAAATTCCGCCCTTGCTGAACTTGGCCAACTGATGTGCTATTGTAGACGCAAATGGGTCTTTTCGCGATCCATAGCGGACCGAAACGAAACGAGAGGCGACCATGAAACTCCATCGTGCGGGTGCTCTGCTGGCGGGGCTGGTGTTTTTCTCGACTCCGCTTTTCGCAGCCGACGCCAAGCCGTCGGAATATCGCGGCTGGAAGTCGCTGCAACTGGGAAATGGCTTGATCGATGTCCAGATCGTGCCGGAGATTGGCGGGCGGGTGATTCAGTTCAGGCTCGGCGACTTCGAATACCTCTGGGTAAACAAGCAACTGGCTGGCAAGCTGTCGCCGGAGTCGGGGCTGGGTCCGAAGGATAGCTGGCTTAACTATGGCGGGGACAAGCTCTGGCCGGCGCCGCAGGGGTGGTCGGGCGAGGATGAGTGGCCTGGGCCGCCGGATGCGGTGCTCGATGGCAGCCCGCATGTGGCGACGGTCCTGGCACCTTCGGGATCGCCGGTGGCGGTGCAACTGGTCAGCCGCCAGGACCAGCGGTCGGGCATTCAGTTCGCGCGAGTGATTCGGCTGTTTGACAATGCCGCCCGTGTCAGCTTCGACTCGACGATGAAGAACATCGACACGCGCCCGCGGCACTGGTCGATCTGGCAGGTGACGCAGGTCAACGCCGAGGGGCGCGACGGCAAGGGATTCAACCGCAACATCCGTTCTTACTCGCCGGTGAACCCCGCGAGCATTTTCCCGCGTGGGTACACGGAGCTTTTTGGCTTGGTCAACAACCCACAATTCACTCTCGACCGCAAGAACAACCTGGTCGTATCCCATTACCAGCGCCGCGTGGGGAAAATCGGCGTGGACAACTCCGCCGGATGGGTCGCGACCGTCGATGGCACGGCTGGGTATGTGTTTGTGGAGAAATTCAAGCATTACCCGGCTCAGAAGTACCCCGACAATACATCGGCCACGTTCTGGATGAGCGGGCCGGGGCAGATTGTCACGGACAAGGTCGTCGATATCAGCGACGATCCGAGCGACACGCCGTTCCTGATCGAAAGCGAGATTTGCAGCCCGCGGGTGACGGTGAAGCCGGGCGAGAGTTATTCGTTTCACCTGGACTGGTACGCCGCCAGGATCGGTGGGGCGTTTCCAATCCTCAACTGCTCGGATGTCGGGGTGACGTGCGAGCCATTCAAGGCCACGCGGGCGGAGGGCAAGGTGCGGCTGGCGGGGCGATTTGGCGTGTTCTACCCGGCGTATGTGGATGTGGCGCTGCTGGATGCGAATGGCGCGAAGATCGGGCAGGTTCCGCTGAATCTGCGCGCGACGCCGGCCGAGCCGCTGGTGCTCGCATGTGAACAGTCGGTGGCGGCGGAAGCGGCCACCATCTGCGTGGTCCTGCGCGATGGTTCCGGGACGGTTTTGGGTGAGCTGGGGCGCACGATGATTCAGAAGTGAACCATCGGGCGGCGATTGACCGAGATGCGCTGTGAAAGGGTTGTGCGCTCGCGGCGGATTCGAGGTGGACATCGCGTGGAAAGATGGCAAGCTGACCGAAGCGGTGATCCGGTCGAAGCTTGGCCGCCCGTGCAACATCCGGTACGCCCAGCAGGTATTGAAGGTGGAAACACAGCCCGGCGGCAGTTGCCGCCTCGGCCCGGCGTTCGAGCGGCTGTAACGCGTCCCGCACGATGGGAAAATGTCCAGCCGCCGGATATCATTGCATGTGGTGTTGATCAGTCACCTCCAACCGTGGACACACATATGACGACCCTGAACCGACGCGAGTTTCTTTCTGCATCCGCTGCCGCTGGTCTTGCCCTTGCCGCTGGCGGACCACTATTCGCCCAACAGATGAAAACCAAGCTCTACAAGGCGATGATCGTCGGGAAGATCAATGAGGACGAGCTGAAGAAGCTCAAGGACGCGGGTTTCGACGGTGTGGAGACCTCCGCCATTGTGCCACCGGCAGAGGCGGAAAAGGGCCGGGCGATCGCGGAAAAAGTCGGGATCAAAATCCACAGCGTGCTCCGCGGCTGGGCGGAGTTCAACAGCAAGGATCCGGCGAAGGTGGAGTCCACGCTCAAGCCGACCGAAGATGCCCTCCGGGCCGCGCAGGCGTACGGCGCGACGGCCGTGCTGCTGGTCCCCTGCCGCATCGGTGGCATGCCGATGCCCGAGGCGTGGGATTTCAAGATCGAATTCGACGAGAAGACCGGGCACATCACCAAGGTCGCCGACGGCGACAACACCAAGTACAAGGCGTACATTGACGCCCACAATTACTCGACCGACAGCTCCACCGTCGCCGTCAAGAAGCTCATCCCCATTGCCGAGCAGACCAAGGTCGTCATCGCGCTTGAGAACGTCTGGAACAACCTGTGGGTCAAGCCGGCGATCTTCCAGCATTTCGTCGCGTCGTTCAACCACCCGATGGTCAAGGCGTATTTCGACATCGGCAATCACGTGAAATACGCCCCCCCGCAGGAGTGGATCAAGGCGCTGGGCCTCTTGACGGTCAAGTACCACATCAAGGACTTCAAGCTCAAGCCCGATGGCCATGGCGGGGATTTCGTCCATCCGCGAGACGGCAGCGTTGAGTGGCCCGCGGTTCGCCAAGCCATCGACGCCGCCGGTTACAGCGGCTTCTTGACGATTGAAGACGGCGGCCTGCCGCTCAAGGAGTTCAGCGACCGGCTGGACCTGATCGTCGCGGGCAAATAGTTACCGCCACGCCGATTTCAGCTCATACACCTGCATCGACACCACGCGGATCGTCCCGCCGGTGCTCGTGAGCGCCAGATCCTTGTTGCCGGGCTTGGCCAGGAAGCAGGATGTCATGGCGATCTCGCCATCGTTGCCAAAGACCTCGATGGACGAGCGATCGACGAGGATTTGAAGCTTGATCGTCTTGCCAACCGGTTCCAGAGGAGCCGAGGCGCCCAGGCAGGTGACCTTTTTCTCGGCGGCAGAATAGCTGATAATCTCGCCACGGGTATTGAACGAAAACCCGCTCGCATCACCCAATTCGATCTCCGCCTGGATGTCCAATAGCTCGCCCGACACGCCCGCGAGCGGATTCTCTCCGGTCTTGACCGTCACATTGCTCCACTTCAGCTCCTTCGCCCGCAGCAGCTCGATTTCCTTTACCGGCGAGCGGTAGATTCGGAGCCCCTGCGGCGTCGTTCGCAGTTTCATCTCGCACGGGAAGCTCATCTGCTGGTTGAAGGGCATTTTCGGGTATCGCCCGCCGTTCATCCACGCGATCTGAATCCGCCGGCCGTCCGGCGTATCGCTGTACGTCTGCACCGCGTAGTAATTCTTGCCCCAATCCGCTCGCTGGAGCTTTGTGTCCGGCGTGAATCGTTTGCCGTCAAACGAGCCGATCAAGTACTGCCCATTGGCCGCCGTCCACACCCATTTGGTCTTCTGCCCACCGTCCATGGGCATCTGGAAGAAATCCGGGCACTCGCCGCAGCCGGGGACGTCGATGTCGTGCAGGTGCGTCCAGTTCTTCAGGTCGGCAGAGGAGAAGAACGCGAAGGTGCTGCCGTCCTTATACAAAGCCATGATCCACTTCTTGTCCGGCTCATACCAGACCACTTTCGGATCGCGGTTGCCGCCGACGATGTGCTGCAATACGGGGTTTTTCTCGTATTTCGTCCACGTCTTGCCGGCATCGGTGCTGTAGGCGATGCACTGCGTGAATGGCTGTCCCTTGGATTGTTCCGATGTGCCGCCCGCAGCGGTGTAAATCGCAACCAGTGTTTTCTCATCGCCCTTCTGGAATCCAGCGGTGTTGTTCCAGTCCACGACGGCCGATCCCGAGAAAATCGTGCCGAGCTTGTCGGGGTCGATCGCGTTTCCCAACTGTTTCCAATGAACCAGGTCCGGGCTGATGGCGTGGCCCCAGGTCATGTTGCCCCAGTCGATGCCGAACGGGTTGTGCTGGAAGAACAGGTGATACTCGCCCTGGTAGTAGACCAGGCCGTTTGGGTCGTTGGTCCAGTTCTTCCGCGGACTGAAATGGAACTGCGGGCGGTAGGTCTCATTGTACAATTCGTCGCTCACGATGCTGGCCTCTTTTTTCTGGTCGCTCTGGACGATGTGGTCGATGTTGATGTGTCCCCAGCCGCCCTTGGCTTGATCGACGATCTCGATGACGGCGATCTTGCCCGCGAACTCAGCCACATCCCACGTCGCCCAGTCCAGCTCTTCGCTTCCGCCGGACCGATCGTTGGGCCCCGTGGCGGTGCGGACGGTTTTGCCGTCGATCAGCAGGTTGATGCAGGATTTCTCCGCGTTTTTTCCGCCGCCGATGAGGAAATTGATGTACTTTCGCTCGATGGCAAGTGAGGGGCTGGTCAGTTTGCCGGTTGTGTCGTCGCCTTTGAAAAAGGAATTGACAAGGCCCTTGCCGAGGTAGCCGGTGACTGGCATTTGACCGGGGAGGGTTCCTTGCGCCGGCCCAGGGCCGAACGCTTCTCCTTCCGCTTTCCATTGGCCATAGTCCTTGGCCTCAAAATCCGCGATCAGGACATCCGCCCGATCCGCCGCCCATGCCGCGCCCGCGAAGAATCCCATCACGACCAACAAGAACAGCTTCATAATCACTCCTATGGCCTCGAAATCACCGGCGCGCTCTTGCACAACGGCCGGATCGGCAGGTCCTCCACGCCTGGAAACGCCGGGTCCAGAATCGCTCGCACATCCTCATCGCCCCGATACGGGCAATTCGCATCAACCCACACAATCAGCTTCTGTAAGCTTACCTCATCCAGAACCGCATCATAGTGCTTCCCGCTCATCGCCAGGTCGATCAGCTTGCTCCGATACGACAGCCCCATCATTGGCGGGAATGTCACGTAGCTGTCCGGGTCGCTGAACTCGTAATTCTCCACCATCAGCGCCCCGGCGATCCCTGGCGAGTGTTTCTGCTTGGCCACGCCGAACCCCACCGGACCCACCAGCGAGACATACGGCTCTTTGAAAAACAATTGCCCCGGCCGAAGCGCCAGGTCGATCTTCTTCTTGGCCTCCGCATTGCTCTGATGACAGCTCACGCAGTACTGGTCCAATACCGGCTGCACCATCCGCTCATAGCTGATGCTCGTCGTCCCCCACGCTGGCGGCTTCAAGTTCGCCGCTGCCCGCCGCATCGCCACACCCCCGCCATTCACCGGCGCTGTCGAATGCATCTCATGGCACCCCACGCACCCCCTCTGTTCTCCCGGCATCACGCCCGTGAACGACCGCATCGTCTGCAGCGCCCGCCCATGCTCGTCGAGCAACTGGAAATGCATCGCAATCCCCGACGGCGCCCGGAAGTTCACCGACCCGTCCGCCTCCACCGGCACGGTGCCCAGGATTCGCTTCACCCCATCGTCCTGGAGGATCGAAATGCCCGGCCCGCTCGTCCGCGAGTCGCGCGTCCACAGCGAATACGTCTTGGCGTCCATCTGGATCACACGCAGATACTTTGCCTTCCCCGCCGCCAACTGCGGCACGCCCTGCAGCACATTCGCGCTGAAAAACGTCCCGTCCTCCGGGCTTGTCCGATTCACTCCCGTTCCTGGCCACGCCACCCGACTTGCCTGCATCGGTGGGACCGGCCTGGCCTTCAGCGGCATCGCGTGCCACACATTGTGTGCCCCCTCGTAAATCAGCTCCCGATTCCCATGCACGTCCATCAGGTACAACACGAACTTCCCCCCACGCTCCGCCGAAACCAGAAAATCCTCCTCCGACAAAGGATACGGCGTCTTGTAAGCGCCAAACTGCCCCGCCGTGTGATAGTCCGCCGTCTCGTGCGGATCGATCGGCGGCTGGCCGCACTCCGGCCACGGCGTCTCGCACGTTACCTTCGTCAACCCCATCGGGAAATTCATCCCCTTCGCCGGATCAATGATCCCAATCGACCCCGCGAACCAGTTGTGATGCGCCAGCGCCGTGAACATCACCCGCCGGCTGCCCGGAATCGCCCGTGGCTCCGCCAGATGGTCTGGCCAAACACTCTGGTTCCCCCAGAACGCCGCCGTCCCCGTGCCGTCCTGGTTCGTCGTCCACAGGCTCTCAATCCGCCATAACGCCTTGTCCGTGTACTCCCACCGCGAGTAAATCAGCCGCCCGTCATTCAACAACGCCGGGCACCAGTCCGGCTCATTGTTGTGGCTGATCAGATACACATTGCCGCCGTCCCAATCGCACCTCGCCAGCACATACGAATAGGTATACGGCATGCACCGCACATAGGTATTGGACCGCGTCGTCGAAAAAATGATGTGTCCATCCGGCAGGTAAATGGGATCAATGTCGTCGTACGGCCCGTGCGTCAACTGCCGCAGCCCGGTCCCGTCAACATTGATCTCATACAGATGAAAACTCTTCTCATCAAACGCCTGGTAGCAGAACAGAACCCTGTTGCCATCAAATGACAAATCCGGCCGCCAAAAACTGCCCGGCTTGGCGGGCGCGAGCTTGAGCAGCTTGCCGTCTGGCCCGAGGCCATCAAGCACGAAAAGTCGGCCGCCGGGAACCGCCATCATCCCGTTGCGATGCCGTGCCTGATGCTGCCACTCCCGCCCCGCCGGATACGGATTGTCGATGAACAGCATCTGCGAGAAATCCACCGCCGGATTCCTGAACATGATCCGACGTTTCACCCGTCGTGCCGCCAGATACACATCCTTGGTCCTCGCCGGCTCCCCCAACTGTTTCTCCAACTCATCCAGCTCCACCAACTCCTTCGCCAAATCCGCCGTTCGCGAATCCTTCGCCAGCCGCCGGGCCAGCTCCCTCGCCCAACGAATCTCCTCCACCGTCCTGCTGAGCAGTGGCTTTCCCTCCGCCTGATACATCCAATCCCGCTCAAGAGTGTCCTTCGCTTCGGCCTTGCTCAGAGTTCGCGTCTCCGGCTCCGTCGGCTCCGTCACCGGCGGCGCCGGCGCATACTCCGCATAAACTCCCGCCGAACGCGGATCGCCCATCAGCGCCTTTTTCGTCGCTGCCGGAATCCCCGCATAGACTTTCCACTGATCAAACGCCAATCCGCTCCCCGCTCGCAACTGCGCCTCAGATGCCCACAGCCCGCAATATCCCGAGTATGGCCGATCCAGCCCCGCTATCATCACGCACATCCCGGTAGGGGGGTCTACCAACACCAACGCGCCCGTCGCCGGGTCCAACACCCCATAATCGTTCTCGTGATCGTGCGCCGCTTCCAGGTTCGAGTAGACGCTCAACTTCACGTCGGTCAGTTTCTGCTGGCCGGCATTGCTCACCACATACTCCACCCCAACGACCGTCCCGTTCCCCATCATCGCGCGAATGCGGATCTGCATTTGCTGATCCGTCGTCCGCACCGTGCCCCATGCCTCCTGCGGCCCGGCAAAGGCAACCCGCTCGATCATCTCCAGGTTCTCAACTCGGTTCCGATCCCCCGCAATCGGCGTCCCAGCGCGCTTCGCCGCCGGATCGCTGTAATGAACGTACCATCCCAACCGGCTGAGCTGCCCGCCGTGCGCACACTTCAGACACTGCCTTCCGCCTTCCCAGAAGAAGCTCCCGAACGCCTCCATCGCAAAATCCGTCGCGTCATTCCCGATCCAGACCGTCGGCTCAACCTTCACGCTCCTCGCCGCCGGATCGGTTGCCTTAACGAACTGCCTGCGCCCCTCCTCCAGGATCTTTGCCGCCTTCTCATACGACTGATCAAACGCAAAAAGCACGACCTGCCGTGCCGACTGCCCCGCCCCGATATCTCCCAGTTTCCACGTCAGCACCCCATCCACGTTTCCCGCCGAGCTAATCCCCGCCGCCATGCCCACGCCGGTCATCACAAGCAAGCTCGCCGCCGCCATCCCCACGATCAGACCTCTCGTCATGACCGAACCTCCTCACCCCTGATCAGAATATACCACCAATCCACCGTTTGCAGCATTGCTCCGATATCGCTGGGCGCTATAGTCATGCCTGCGCGCTGACGTACTCGATCTGGCCAATGGCCGGCACCAGCCCCATTTCTGCACCGCGCCGAAGCAGCGTGGTGACCGCTTCGCGTCCCCTGGGCCCATAATCCAGCGTCCATTGGTTGACGTACATGCCCACGAACTGGTCGGCCAACTCCCGGTTCAGATCCCGCCCGAATTGCAGGGCGTACTCCACCGCTTCCCGGCGATGATCCAGGCTGTACTGGATCGACTGTTTGAGGATATCGGTGATCTCCTGCATCGCCGCCGGCCCAAGGTCCTTGCGAATGCAGTTCCCGCCCAACGGCAGCGGCAACCCCGTCAGGCCGGTCCACCACACTCCGAGATCCACCACCAGATGCAGCCCGAACTGCTCGAAAGTGAGCTGCCCCTCATGAATGATCAATCCCGCGTCCGCCTTGCCGTCCTTCACATGGTGCGGGATCTGGTCGAACGGCACCACCTCATACTCGAACGCTTCCCCCCCCTTGCCCAGGCAAAGCTGTAGCGCCAGGAATGCCGTCGTCAGCTTACCGGGTATCGCGATCGTCTTGCCCCGCAGCTCCTCCAGCATCATCGGCCGCTTGGCCACGACCATCGGCCCATAGTGGTCCCCCATGCTGCTCCCGCAACTCGTCAGCGCGTACCGGTCCGCCACATACGGATACGCGTGAATTGAGATCGCGGTGATCTCCAGCTCACCCTTCATCGCCCGCTCGTTGAGCGTCTGGATGTCCTGCAACACATGCTCAAATCGGTAGGGCCCGGTCGCGATTTTGCCGTGCGCCAGCGAGTAGAACATGAACGCATCGTCGGGATCAGGCGAATGGCCGAGCCGAAGCAGCACTTGTTTCATGAGGCATCCTCACGTGATAAAAGGGCGGATTATAGAGCCGGATGCCGCGGCAACGAAGCCTCGGGAAAGAACCTATCGATCGAATCCCTCCGCGGACAGAAATCGAGGGACGGCATTCACCTGGCGAGCCTTCTCATGAGCTGCCCATGTTTGCCGAACACCTCACGCACATGCCGGTCGAGGCGCGCCGAGTCGCATCCCGGCTTCTCGCCTGCCGCCGTGTCAATGACTCCCCACTGTCCCCCGGCTTGCTATCGCAGGAAATACCCGGTACCCCCATTCCCATAAGTGCTCGTCACCGCATTCTGACCGCTGATGGCAATCGCACGGCCGAAATAGCGGTGTGAATTTCTTGCGGCATCAGGATTTAGAATCTTCTGCTGGAACTCCACCGCCGCATGACTCGCCGACACGGCTCCCGTTATCCCGCCAGCAAACCATCCACAGCGACCTGCCGACGCCAGCGCATCAGGTGATGTAGCCGCCGACGATCCCGGGTATAATGGCCCATGTCGTGAGGTGAATGATGTCCACCATAAGCACCATCAAGATGACCGCGCACCAGTTTCTTGAGCTTGGCGAGGATCCCGTCGGTGTCCGCCTGGAACTGGTCAACGGGAAGGTTGCCGTGAGTCCAAGTCCGACGCCGGATCATTCCTATGTCGATTCGATGTTGCGCCATCTGCTGATCTCGCACGTCAAAGCCCGTGACCTCGGCCAAATCTACGGCGACGTCGATACCATCTTCGGCCCTCACGATGTCCGCCGCCCCGACGTGATCTTCTTTGCTAAGAACCGCCTTCATCTGATCAGCAATAAAGCGATGGAGGGGCCTCCGGACCTTTGCGTGGAGATCCTCAGCCCCAGCAGCGCCAAGACCGATCGTGCCGACAGATTCGAACAGTACCGCGGCGGCGGCGTCGGACATTACTGGATCATCGATCCCGACCAGCGAACTGTCGATGGCTACAAGCTTCAGGACGGCCTCTACGCGCTCGCGGGCCGCGGCAAGGCTTCCGACACCGTCTGCCTTCCCCCCTTCCCCGACCTGCCCATCCCCCTGGCAGAGCTTTGGCGCCCCAAATAACCCCTGACTTTCGCCTGCTTGATTCTCGTCCCCCTTATCCGTACCGTCCCGCCATGCCACCGCCCAAGATCCGCGTCTTCGCCACCCCCGCCATCGTCGCTGAAGCTGCCGCCCAGCACATCGCCGAGTCCGCCGAGTCCGCCCTACGCGACACCGGCTCCTTTGCCATCGCCCTCTCCGGCGGAAACACGCCGCGTATGCTTTACCAGCTCTTGGCCGACGAGCCGTACGTCTCTCGCATCGATTGGTCGAAGGTGGAGATCTTCTTTGGCGACGAGCGCTGCGTTCCGCCCGAAGACCGCGAAAGCAACTTCCACAGGGCCAGCGAAACCCTCCTCGACCTCGTCCCCATACCTCCTGCCAACATCCATCGCATTCGCGGCGAGATCGACCCCCAGGCCGCCGCCATCGAGTATGGCCAACTCCTCAAGCAACGTTTCGCCGACGGTGGCCTTGACTTCGCATTGCTTGGCATGGGCGAAGACGGCCACACCGCCTCTCTCTTTCCGGGCTCTGCCGCCTTGGCAGAAACCAACCACCGTTGCGTTGCCAACTTCGTCGATAACCTCAACGCCTGGCGCATCACCATGACCGTTCCGTTTCTCAACCGCTCAAAGCAGATCCTCATGCTTGTGACCGGCTCGGCCAAGGCCGAGCGGGTTCAGCAAGCCCTCGAGCCCACCGATGCCGCAGAGCCTCTCCCCGTCCAGTTGATCAACCCGTCTTCAGGCCACCTCACCTGGTTCCTGGACGCGGCCGCCGCCTGCATGGAGTGACAGCTCCCCAGGATCCACCCCTTGCCCGTTTCCTGCCGACCGCCCTTTGACATTGGCAAAACCCGCCATTGCCGTTACAGTGTCTGGAGCCACAGATCGCCTGGCAGGTCTCGTCGTTTTGTTAATTGGAAATGTCGCCATGCAAGAAGCAACGACCAGAAGCATCTACGACTTCCACGCTTTCTTCTACGACGCTACCTTTGGGCGCCTCGTCAAACGCCGCATCGCCCGGGCGATCGGCCACATGAACATCGCCCAGACCGACCGCGTCCTCGACCTTGGCATCGGCACTGGCGCTTCCCTCAATTACTACCCGCGTCGAGGCCGAATCTACGGCATCGACCTGTCCAGCGGCATGCTCCGCGAAGCCCGAAAGAAAATCCACGAACGCGGCCTCCAACACGTCTCACTCCTCCAGGCCGACGCCCTCCGACTCCCTTTCGCCGACGATACCTTTGACCACGTCTTCATCAGCCACGTCATCAGCGTCGTCAGCGATCCCTACCGCCTCATCCGCGAGGCCCAACGTGTCGCCAAGCCTGAGGCCCGCATCGTGATCGTCAACCACTTCCAGTCTAATAACCGTTTCATCGCCATGTTCGAAAAGTGGCTCTGCCCCCTGTGCACCCGTCTCGGCTGGCGCAGCGACCTTGTGTTGCAGGAGCTGATTCGCCGCACCGGAATGCAGGTGGATTACCGCTTCAAGCTGGAGAGCATCGACCTCTGGGAGACGGTCGTCATCACCAACAACAAGTCCGCCCTGCCCGTTCTGGCGGCCTGAGTCTGAATCACTTTGGTTCCGTCGCTGGCAGGGTTGCAGGAAGCGTGGCCGGGGTACGCGTGTACTTGCTGGACCGCAGTTCGCCCTTCAATTCCGTCGCGCGCCCGAACAGCCCCTGGGGTTCCGCCGGCTGCGTCGTTGCTCGAGCCATGTCAAACGTCCACGCCTGGCGGTCCTTCACCCCGAACAGCTCCGAGAACAGATCCAACAGCGGCCACATATACACCGGAGCCTTCAGATTCTGGTGCGTCTTGAGCGTCTCGTATCCATCCATGCGAAGGACGACGCCGTAGTCCCCATAAAACATGAAATCGTACCTCAGTGGCGTTCGCCCCACTTCCTCGCCGTTCAGATACACCAGCGCACCCGACGGCTCGCTGTTGATTGTCAGTGTGCGCTGCGCACACCCGCCCAGCAGACCCAGCAGACCCACCCATACAATCTTCACAGCCAATCTCATACGTTTCCTCGCGAATGGCCCTGCAGTATAGAGTCCAGCCGTCCTCACGCAAAGCCCACGCCCCAACTCGACCCCCCACTTCAGCTCGCCCTTCGTTTCGCCGCGCCCTGCACGCCCGCATTCCCACCTCACCCGCGTGCCATCCGCTCTCAGCCTGCATACACTGGTGATCATGCCCTTTTGGCTGATCCTTATCTCGCTGATCGCCTTGGACATCATCTGGTGGCGATGGGCCGACCAGAAACTCCGCCCGCTTGCCCAAGCGAGAACTGGCCGCATCCTCTTGGCCGCGTTCATGTGCCTGCAGATCCCAGGCTTTCTCCTGATCATCTTCTCCCGCGCCACTTGGACCCGTCCACTGATCCCCCCGTCCGCGTTGGCTGCCGTCTTCATCTGGCATGTGCTCATCGCCCCCGTCACCATGACTCTGCTTGCCGCCGGATCAATTCTCGACCGGGTCTTCATCACTTCCCGGTGGCTGTTTCGCCGGGTCCCTGCACACTGTCTGGCGGTTTCCGTAAGCTCCCTTGCACTTCCTGCCGACAAACCCGCAGCCGCCGGTGATCCCCCATCCGATGATGATCCCCCGGCCGATCCACCACTCGATCTCCGCCGCCCCACGCGCCGCCAACTCCTCCTCGCCGCCACCGCGGCCATCCCACCTCTCGTCACCGCCGGCAGCCTTGGCCCCGCGATGGTCTCTCTCGGCAGCTTCCGCATCCGCCGCCTGACTCTCAACATTCCCGACCTCCCGCCTGCCCTGGATGGCTTGACAGTCGCCCACATCAGCGACATCCACACCGGCGCCTTCACGCCAGCCGCCAAGCTCGCCGGCATCGTCCAGCAGACCAACGCCCTCAACGCCGACCTCATCATGATGACGGGCGACCTGATTGACTACACGCTGGCCGATCTCCCGGCCGGCCTCGAAATGCTCCGCCGCCTCAAATCCCGCTATGGCCTGTTCGCCTGCGAAGGCAACCACGACCTCTTCGAGGACCGCCAGGAGTTTGAAGACCGCGTCCGCTCTGCCGGAATCCCCCTCCTGCTCGACAACTCCAGGACCATCCTCATCAATGGCCACCCCGTCCAAATCCTCGGCTTGGCCTACGGCGCCTACCGACAACGCAATCACCTCGTCGACCGCCACATGCCCCTCCTGCTGCGTCAACGCCGCGACGACGCTTTCCCGATTCTCTTGTCCCACCATCCGCACGCCTTCGATCCCGCTGCCGAAGCCGGCATCCCCCTGACTCTTTCCGGCCACACCCACGGTGGCCAACTCATGCTCACCGACTCACTCGGCGCCGGTCCGCTGATGTTCCGCTACTGGTCCGGCCTTTATACGAAAGGCCGATCGTCGCTTGTCGTTTCCAACGGCGTCGGCAACTGGTTTCCCCTTCGCATCAACGCCCCCACCGAAATCGCCCACCTCACCCTCCGTCGCGCGACGTGATCTGCACCGCCGTCCCATATTCTCCGCTCTGTGGGCGCGAGAAAACATCATCCGTCCAACCCGCTCGACCGGGGCGTGGGAATCTTGAGGATTGTATTTGCCTCTACGGGGCGTGAATTGTACATCATTCTTGTCAGGCAGAACGCAACCCTTGTTAGTGATCCGAGTGGATGACGCGAGGGTGCCTGACGCGACGCTCCCCTTCCCATTTTCTGGCGATGTCGGCCGCGGGCACCCCCGTGGCCGACATTTTTCCGTTTGCGGACAAGAAGGCACCGGCTACAGAATGAACTTGCTCAGGTCTTCGTCCTTGAGGACGTCTTTTAGGCGGTCGTGGACGTATTGGGCGGTAATCGTGACCTGCCTCTCGGGGAGGTCGGGGGCTTCGTAGCTGATGGACTCGAAGACGCGCTCCAGAATCGTGTACAGCCGGCGTGCGCCGATGTTTTGGCTGCGGCGGTTGAGGTCGTAGGCGATCTGGGCCATGGCATCGATGGAATCTTCGGCGAAATCGACTTGCACGCCATCCGAGCCAAGGAGCGCGGATTGCTGTTTGGTCAGCGAGTTGTGGGGCTCGCGGAGGATGCGGACGAAGTCGTCTTTGGTGAGGTCCGTCAGTTCGACGCGGATGGGGAACCGGCCTTGGAATTCGGGCATGAGGTCGGACGGTTTGCTCGAGTGGAAGGCGCCGGCGGCGATGAAGAGGATGTAGTCGGTCTTGACGGGGCCGTACCGGGTCATCACCGTCGAGCCTTCGACAATCGGTAGCAGGTCGCGCTGGACCCCTTGGCGGCTGACGTCCGGGCCATGGATGCTGGGGGGACCGCACACTTTGTCGATTTCGTCGATAAAGACGATGCCGGACTGTTCGACACGCTCAATGGCCGTGCGGTGGATCTTGTCCCGGTCGATGAGTTTCTCGGCTTCCTGGTTGAAGAGGATTTTGCGGGCGTCGGCGACCGTGACCCGACGGGTTTCACGCCGGGAGGGGAGCATTTTCTCGACCATGTTCTGAAGGTCGACGTCCATTTCCATGCCGGCCTGCCCGAACATGGCGACGGCCGTGGTTTTCTCTTCCACCGGAATTTCGATCTGGCGGTCTTCCAGGTTCCCGTTGCGGAGTTGCTGCCGGAGCTTGCTGCGGGTCCGAGTGAGGCGGGATTTGGATTCGGGTTCATCGACCGACGGGCCGGCATCGGGCTGGGGGAGGAGGTGGTCGAGGAGGCGCTCTTCAACTTGCTCGTTGGCGACTTCCTTCACCGAATCGGTCATTTCGCCGCGGACCATCGAGATCGACGAGTCCAGGAGATCGCGGATGATGGAATCCACGTCGCGGCCATGGTAGCCGACCTCGGTGTATTTGGTCGCCTCGACCTTGATGAAGGGCGCGCCGGTGAGGCCGGCGAGCCGGCGGGCGATCTCGGTCTTGCCCACGCCCGTCGGACCGATCATCAGGATGTTCTTGGGGGAGACGTCCTTGCGGACGTCGTCCGGAAGTTGCCGCCGGCGCCAGCGGTTGCGGACGGCGATGGCGACTGCACGTTTGGCATCATTCTGGCCGACAATGTACTTGTCGAGTTCCGCGACGATCTGTTTGGGCGTGAGGTCCATAACTAATATCCTGCACTGACTGGCACAATTCCGCCAGTCCGATATTCTAGTCATACTGTGGGAATCGAAGCTTTTCACCTCCAAACCGACGGGATTACACAAAGGTCTTCGTCATGACACAGCACGACAGTGGAGAGAATCAGGGCGACGCCGACGACGTGCAGTTTGAGAAAGTCGAGTACGCGGCAGCAGGGCCGACGGCGATCGTCTGCGAGGCCTGTAAGCAGGACATTGGCGATGTGTATTTCACGGCGGGAAAGGCGATCCTCTGCGGGCGCTGCCGCGATGGGTGGATTGCGAGCCAGAGCAGCGGGTCGGCGCTCAATCGCTTCTTGGGGGCGCTGGCGTGCGGGTTGGCAGCGGCCGTGGTGGGAAGTCTGATCTGGTATGTCGTCCGCAGGGTTACGGACGCCGAGTGGGGGATCGTTGCGATTGTGGTCGGACTGATCGTCGGGGCGGGCGTCAGAAAGGGGTCGCAGATGCGGGGCGGGTGGGTGTATCAGACGATGGCGATACTGCTGACCTACAGCGCGATTGTTTCGCAGTACGTGCCGGATGTGTTTCAGGCGCTCATGAAGCACACGGAAATGGAGCAGGTGGCGACGACCCAGCCGGCACTGGCAGCCGGCACGACGACGACCCAGCCGGCACCGGCGCCGAGGGGTGATTCGCAGCGGCCGCCAGGGAACAGGCAGGATATGACGGTGGGGAAGGCGATTGTGGCGCTGCTATTTCTCGGGGCGATCCTGTTTGTGATAGCGTTTGTGGCGCCCATTCTGGCGGGGTTCAGTAATATCATTGGATTGTTGATTATCGGGTTTGCGTTGTATGAGGCATGGAAGCTGAACAAGCGGCCACAGTTGGCGATTGCGGGGCCGTTTGCCGTGGGGGCGCTGCCGGACACAGCAGGGCCGACGGCATGAGCCAGGAACTGCCAACAAGGTTGACCTGCGGGGGGTGCAGGACCCAGCTCGGGGAAGAGCTGTTGGCCTGCCCGGTGTGCGGGCGGCTGGTGCATGCGCAGCGCCTGACGGAGTTGGCGGGGATGGCGAAGGCGGCCGCGGAGGGTGGGGATCCGATTGGCGCCATCCAGATGTGGCGCGAGGCGCTGGAACTGCTCCCGCCGGACTCGAAGCAGACCGCCTTGATCGCCCGGAAGATTGCCGCATTGAGCAACAAGCCCATCGGGGTGCCGTCGCCGAGGGCAGGTTCTTCTTCGCGGGCGGGGAAGATGGCCGCGGGCATGACCGGGGTGGCGCTCCTGCTTTGGAAACTGAAATTCATCCTGGTGTTTGTCCTCACCAAGGGCAAGATGCTGTTGCTCGGGCTCACGAAGGGCGGGACCTTTGTAACCATGTTCTTGTCCTTCGCGGTGTATTGGACCGCCTGGGGCTGGGCGTTTGCGGCCGGATTGGTGATTTCCATTTACATTCACGAGATGGGGCATGTCGAGGCGCTGCGGCGCTATGGCTTCAAGGCAAGCGCGCCCATGTTCATACCAGGATTGGGGGCGCTTATCCGGTTGAAACAGCGGCCGGTCAATGCCGCAGAGAATGCCCGAATCGGACTGGCGGGGCCAATCTGGGGATTGGCGGCAGCGGCGGCGGCATGGGGGGTGTGGATGGCGACCGGAAAGCCGATCTGGGGGGCCATGGCGCATGTCGGGGCCTGGATCAATCTCTTCAACCTCGTCCCAATCTGGCAACTGGATGGCGGCAGGGGATTTGCAGCGCTCTCGCGCCAGCAGGGATGGGCGATCGTGTTGGTGGCCGGGATCGTGTTCTTTTGGACGGGAGAGGGAATGGTCTTGTTGATGGTACTGGCCGGGGTTTTTCAGGCGATGGCGAAGCGGGCCGAGGCCAAGGGAGATCAGCCGGTGATGGTGATGTACGCGGCTTTGATTGTGGCGCTGGCCGCGTTGAGCGGGGTACGCGTGCCCATGGCCCTGGGCTGAGGACGGCCGCGCCTGAATGCATAGCCAGTAGCGGCGACTGCGCAGACAATCACACAGATGCTGCTCTATAGAGTCTCAACCTTGATATTGGTATTGGTGTAGATGCAGAGGTCGCCGGCAATTCTCAGCGCGCACTCGACGATTTCTTTGGCGGCCAGAGAGGAGTGCAATAACAGCGCTTTGGCGGCGGCGACGGCGTAGGGACCGCCCGAGCCGATGCCGATAATGCCGTCCGTCGGCTCAATCACGTCGCCGGCCCCTGAGACGATCAGGCTGGCCTGTTTGTCGGCGACGGCGAGGAAGGCTTCCAGACGCCGGAGGATGCGGTCGGTCCGCCAGTCCTTCGCCAGTTCAATCGCGGCGCGCCGGGTGTTGTCGGGGAATTCGTTGAGCTTCTTCTCAAAGCGCTCGAGCAGGGCAAAAGCGTCGGCGGCGGAGCCGGCGAAACCCGTGAGAACCTTGCCGTTGCCGATCCGCCGAATTTTGACCGCGTCGTGCTTCGCGACAACGTTGCCGAGGGTAACTTGCCCGTCGCCGCCCAGGGCGACCTCACCATCTTTGCGAACGCTCAGAATCGTCGTGGATCTGGCTGCTTGCGTACTCATGAGCTACGATCTCCCGTTGGTCGATGCGCTCTTCTACCCCGCGGCGTCGAGATGAGCAAGGAAGAAACAGCATTCTCCAGGAAGCAGGAACGCCCATGGGGCAAGCGGTACGCGGCGGCATATGGGAACTGCAATGCCAGATGGCCTTGATAGTTTAGCGGTTGCCATCGCCGGCTCGGTAACGATCAGCTCCTGGCGAGCGCTCGTAGCGGGCAATCTGCTGGCAGGGTTGATTGCCCTCATTGCTATCAGGCGGCATGTGGATGTGGGGAGAGTCAGCGCGACGATGATTCTGCTGGGCCTGGTGGTGTTGGCGATGGCGGCCGGCGGATTGACCTGGAAGGCGGCGGAACAGGGCGAAGTGGCAGTGATGGTGGATCTGTCCCCGAGCACCCGAACGGCGCAGTACCGGGCCGTGGAAACTCTGCGACGGAGGGTTGGGCAACTCTTGGGAACTACGCGGTATCGCATGATCTACTTTGCCGCGGAAAACCGGGCGAAAGTGGCAGAAGGGGCGGTCCTGGATGATCTGGCAGCCGAGCGGACGGTCTTCTCGCCCGCCCCGGGAGCCAAGGCGATTGTGCTGTTCAGCGATGCCCAGTTTGACTTGCCGCCGCTGTCGCCCCCGGTGTTTGCGGCGGTGGATCCCAGTTTGCAGGATGCGCCCGACGCCGCCGTCAAGAGATTGGAGATTCGGGGCAAGACGCTCGTGGCCGTGGTGGGCAATCACGGAAACCAGGCCAGGCAGGTGGTGCTGTCGACGGGCGATATCAGGACTGTGGCGAACGGAACAATCGTTGTTACAACCCCCCTGCACGAGGGGACCAGCGACGTGGGGGCAAGGCTCATGGGGAAGGATGCCTGGCCGGAAAATGACGCGCTGGCGATTCGCGTGCCGCCCGCGATCGCCACCGAGCGGTGGTGGATCGGCGCGTCGCGGCCGACAAGTGATTGGAACGTAATTGACCCGGCGAAATTGCCGGATGAAGCAGCCGATTACCTCCGCCCATCCGTGATTGTGCTGGACAATGTGGCGGCCACAGATTTGATGGAATTGCAGCAGCAACGCCTCGAACAGTATGCCAGGGATCTGGGCGGGGCCATCGTGATTGGCGGAGGCGACCGCGCATTTGCAGCCGGGGCCTATGGCGGGACGACCTTGGAAAAGCTTTCGCCCCTGGCGAGCGATCCGCCCACCCCGACGATGCATTGGATCATCCTGGGAGACAGCAGCGGGTCGATGGCGACGCGCGATGCGTCGATGACGCGATGGCAGCAGGTGCGGACTGCGATGGTGAAACTCCTGCCCAGCTTGCCGCCGGAGGATCCCGTGACCATTGGCAGCTTTGCAGAAAACCTCCGGTGGTGGTCACTGGGCAAGAGTGCCAAGGAGACCGCCGGGATGGCCTTGCCGCCGCCGGAGGTGCGCCCATATGGGCCGACGAATCTGGAAGACGCGATGTTGAAGCTGATCGCAGCCGCCGATACAGCGATGCCGAAGGAGTTGCTGCTGCTCACGGACGCCGATGCCCAGGTGACGAAACTCGACGAGCTTCGCCGGGGGCTGATTGAGAAAAAGATCCGACTGGATTTGCTGGCGCTCCGGGAGGATGGCCGGGCACTGGGACAGTTGGAGGAATTGTCCCGGGCAACGGGTGGGCAGTCGATCCGGGAGTTGGTGCCGGCCAAGTGGACGCAAGCCATTCGAAAGTTGTATGCGAAGGTTGGAGCGGATCGCCTGGTGAAGCAGCCAGTGCCGGTGAGATTCCTCGGTGATTGGGCAGGCTTGGCGCCAAGGGAGGTCGGAGTTTGGAATCGGACCTGGCTGAAAAAAGGTGCAGCCGCAATGGCGCAAAGCGATACCGCCGAGGGAAACCTCGCCATGGCTGGCCGGTGGAGGGTTGGTGCCGGGGAGGTTGTGGCAGTCGCCTTTGGAGCCAATCCTGCGGAAGTGGAGCAGATTGCCAATCTGGTGGCGCAGCCGCCCCGGGATCCGCGGTTCAGGATCAACTGGGAAACGGGGACAGACCTGCGAGTGACGATTGATGCAGTTGACGGCAACACCTACTTGAACGGGCTTTCGCTCGAGTTGGGAATATCGGCCCCCCCCCCTGCCGCATCGACGCCGAGGGTCTTGCCGATTCCGCAAACCGGGCCGGGACGATATGCCTTGGCGGTGGAATCGCCACGCGAGCCTGCCTTTGCGGCGGTTCGTCAGGGCAACCGAGTGCTCGACAGGACCGCCGTGGCCGGGCGATATGCGCGAGAGTTCGATGCGATTGGGAATAATGTGGAGGCGATGAAGGAGCTAGCGCGGCGGAGCGGGGGCCGCATGATTCCGCCGACGCAGACCAAGGCGATTGAGTTTGATTGGCCGACTCGCGATGTGCCGCTGACAAGCTGGCTCGCGACGGCCGGCGCGATGCTGATCGCAGGCGGATTGCTCAGGTGGCGGTTGGGGTGATGATAGCTCGCGCCTCGGACCTGAGCCAACAAGCGTTGTGTCTCACGTTAACGCCATCTTATCCAGCACTTCGCCAGCTTGGCGGACCTTGCCCAGGATATCCTCGACTTTCGCCCTCCACACAAACGACCGCGGGTTTCCAGCCGCCGCTGAGCGATTCGCCGATGCCTTGCCCGGAGAACTGGCCGAACCTGGTGAACCGGGAGTTGGAGCCGAAGCAGGCCGAGCAGTTTCGCCTCAGCCTCGAGCGGAGCCGCCCCCGCGGCCAAGGCCAGTGGCTGGATCAACCGGCGAAAAGCTTAGACCTGTCCCCCACCCTGCGTCCGCCAGCCCGCCCGAAGAATCTGGCAGGAGAGCATGATTCTACAACAACATGATGTCATGTGAGTTGCAGAAACGTTGCATGTCCCCGTTTCCCGGCCACCCCCTCAGTACGGGCCGATGGCCCGGTGTCGTAACCGCTGGGCGAACCTCCCGCCAAGACGGGGGAACCGCCCACCCTATCCCTCTGCCGCTGCGCCACGCCTGGGCCGGAGCCCGCGTTCAGCAGCGCCGGCGGCGTGCTCCCAGACCGAGCAATCCCGCGCCCAGCAGTGTGAGCGTGGCCGGCTCTGGCACCGCCAGCAGCGTGACATCCCCCATGCTGTAGAGCTTGAACGTGTCCCAGACGAGGGCGGGGTCCGAGACGATGTTGAACTGCCCGGCGGGCGAAACTCCGGTCCAGTCGAAGAGTTGGAACGTGTGGCCGATGAGGGCGGCGGGGTCGGCACCGGTTGCGAGGGACAGACGCAGGTCGCCGGCGAGGGCGACGGGGATGCCGGCGGCGAAGGAGATCGTCGAGCCCCAGGTCGGGTCCAGCAGGATGATCTCCAGGACGCTGGCCGAGTCCATGGTCATCGCGGAGAGGACCTTGATCGGAACTCCGCCGTCGTAGTCGCGGATCAGCAGAGTCTCCCCCGCGGCCAAGGCCAGTGGCCCGACCGTGCCATCGGGCATGATCGCATTGCGGAGGCTGGCCACGCCGGCTGTGTTTAGGTCTCTGGCTCCCCGCAGATCGGCGAAACTCAGGTCGGCTTTGGTCAGCGTCGCGCCAACGAAGCTTGCCCCGGTAAGCCTCTGGCTGGCGAAGTTCCAGCCGGTCAGGGTGTTGTTCCCAAGGTTGATACCGTGGAGGTCACGGGCTTTGTAGCTGGCCGTGCTGTAGAGGCGGGCGGCGCTGAATCCCTTGGAGGTGGTGGCATCGAATCGCGCTTCGGCTACTTGAGCATCTGTGAAGTCGGCGTTGGTCAGCGTGGCACCCGAGAAGATGGCCCCGCTGAGGTTCTGGCTGGCGAAGTTCCAGCCACTCAGGCTGTTCGATCCAAGGTTGATGTCGTGGAGATCCCGGGCTTTGTAGCTGGCCGTGCTGTAAAGGCGGGCGGCGCTGAAGCCCTTGGAGGTGGTGGCATCGAAGCGTGCTTCGGCCACTTTGGCATCCGTGAAGTCGGCGTTGGTCAGCGTGGAACCCGAAAAGACAGCCCCGGTGAGGTTCTGGTTGGCGAAGCTCCAGCCGGTCAGGTTGTTCGATCCAAGGCCGACTCCGTGGAGGTCCCGGGCTTTGTAGCTGGCCGTGCTGTAGAGGCGGGCGGACGTGAAGCCCTTGGTGGTGGTGGCATCAAAGCGCGTTTCGGCGATTTGGGCATCCGTGAAGTCGGCATTGGTCAGCGTAGCTTCCCTGAAGTCCGCACCGGTGAGGTTCTGGTTGGCAAAGTCCCAGTCGGTCAGGACGTTTCGGCCGAGGGCAATCCCGTGGAGGTCACGGACTTTGTAGCTCGCCGTGCTGTAAAGCTGGGCGGCGGTGAAGCCCTTGGCCGTGGTGTAACTCAGGTTGCTTTGTGCCACTTGAGCGTCCGTGAAGTCGGTGTTGGTCAGCGTGGCTTGCCGGAAGTCCGCCCCGGTCAGGTTGGCACCGGTCAGGTTAGCGTTGGTTAGTGTGGCCTGATCGAATTGCTCCTGCGCCAGGTTCTGCCCGGTGAAGTCCCGGCCGGTCAGGTCCCCCCGAAGGTTGATCCCGTGGATGATCGGCACCTGCCAGAGGTCGAGATTTCCCAATCCGCCCGGGCGGTTGGACATGACGTACAGCATGGTCCCGTCCAGCGATAGCCACGTTGCACCATCCATAGGAACCGCGCTCATGGGTCCTGGTGCGTTTATCGGGGCGGGGAGCTTGATCGACGGCTTCCACGGGCTGCCGGGCGTGTCCCGTGTCGTTACCCACAGTTCAAAGTCGCTGAAGCTCTGCCAGCGGGTGAACAACAGCGAAAGCCCATCGGAGGAAATGCACGGCCACCATGTGGATTCTGGGTCGGATGCGGAGATGTCGAAGTCGAGTTTGACTGGAGTGCCCCACGGGGCCGATCGGCCTGCGCGCGTGCTGACAAAGATGCCACTGCCTTGCGCGACGCTCATATAATAGAGCTTCAGGCCGTCGGGCGAAAGCCCTGGGCCCAACACCACGCTCGAGTTATTGATCAAGGGTGGCAACTTCTTGGCAGTTGTCCACGGGTCGTTGACACTGGACCGTGTCGTGACCCAGAGCGAATGAACGTCTGAGGTGCTCATGCCTTCAAGTCGAGTGACGTACAGTTCCAAGCCGTCCGCGCTGAGGCTCGGGGCTGTTTCCTGCATCGAGGCCGTGTTGATCGCGGGACCCATGGGCACGGGCTTGGCCCATGGCTCGTTCTTGGAGGCACGCGTGGTCACCCACAGGTCCATAGTGCTGCCGGATCCGGGCCGCGGCGGGCCCCAAAGCGTCCAACCGGCGGCGAAGATCAGCGTCAGCTCGTCGCCCGAGAGGGTGAGCTGGTATTCGGCCCCGGGAGTGTTTACTGACGCTCCCAGATTGACCGGCGTGCCGTAGATCTCCGGGTCAGCCCAGTCGGGGGCCCCGGCCCAGGCCGGGCCGCTTGTTCTTTGAGCAAAGCCGAAGGCCAGTAGACCCACAAGAACAACTACTGAGATTCTGGCAAGTTGCGTAGACATGAGTCTTCCTCCACGTTACATGAGTGGCTTCGGGGAGCGGCGCCCGCGGCGGAGCGCCGTGGCCACGACTCCAACGACCAGCAGTGTGAGCGTGGCCGGCTCTGGCACCGCCAGCAGCGTGACATCCCCCATGCTGTAGAGCTTGAACGTGTCCCAGACGAGGGCGGGGTCCGAGACGATGTTGAACTGCCCGGCGGGCGAAACTCCGGTCCAGTCAAACAGCCGGAACGTGTCGCCGATGAGGAGGGTGGGGTCGGTGCCGGGGGCGAGGGACAGCCGCAGGTCGCCGCCGAGGGTGACGGGGATGCCGGCAGCGAAGGAGATCGTTGAGCCCCAGGCCGGGTCCAGCAGGATGATTTCCAGCACGCTGGTCGGGTCCATGGTCATCGCGGAGAGGACTTTAATCGGGACGCCGCCGTCGTAGTCGCGGATCAGCACGGTCTCCCCGACGGCTAGGGCCAGGGCTCGGATCGTGCCATCAGGCATGATCGTATTGCGCAGGCTGGCCACGCCGGTCGTGTTGAGTCCCCCGGCTCCCCGCAGATCGGCGAAACTCAGGTCGGCTTTGGTCAGCGTGGCATTCCGGAAATCCGCCCCCGTGAGGTTCGCACCGGTCAGCTTGCCGTTGGTCAGCGTGGCTTTCCAGAAGCGCGCCCAGGTAAGGTTTGCCCCGCTCAGATTGGCGCTGATCAGCGTGGCCTCACCGAAGTCCGCCCCGGTGAGGTTCTGGTTGGCGAAGTTCCAGCCGGTCAGGTTGTTGTTGAAGCTAAGCCCAATCCCGTGCAGGTTGCGGGCCTTGTAGCTGGCGGTGCTGTAGAGTTGGGCCGCAGTGAAACCTCTTACAGTGGTATGCTCAAAACTCGCTTCCGCGACCTGAGCATCCGTGAAGTCGGCGTTGGTCAACGTGGCACTAAGGAACGTCGCCCCGGTGAGGTTCTGGTTGGCAAAATTCCAGCCGGTCAGGTCGTTGCCCCATAGCCAGATCCCGTGGAGGTCCCGGGCTTTGTAGCTGGCTGTGCTGTAGATCTGGGCGGCCGTCAGCCCCGTCCCTTCGTCGTTGCCCTTTACGAAGCTCGCTCCCGCGACCAGGCTGTTCGTAAAGTCGGCGTTGGTCAACGTGGCCCCTCCGAAGCTCGCCCCGGTGAGGTTCTGGCCGGTGAAGTTCCAGCCGCTCAGGCTATGGTTCGCAAGGTTGATCCCGTGGAGGTCCCGGGCCTTGTAGCTGGCGGTGCTGTAGAGTTGGGCGCTCGTGAAGCCCTTGGAGGTGGTGGCATCGAATCTCGCTTCGGCAACTTGGGCATCCGTGAAGTCGGCGTTGGTCAGCGTGGCCCATCCGAAGCTCGCCCCGGTGAGGTTCTGGTTGGCCAAGTTCCAGCCGGTCAGGTCGTTTTCCCCAAGCGTAATCCCACGGAGGTCTCGGGCCTTGTAGCTGGCCGTGCTGTAGAGTTGGGCGGCGGTGAAGCCCTTGCTGGTGGTACCCGCGAAGCCCGCTTGGACGACTTGGGCACCCGTGAAGTCGGCGTTGGCCAGCGTGGCCGGCTCGTGGCTCCCATCCCCGAAGCTCGCCCCGGTGAGGTTTGCGCCGGTCAGGTGCGCCTGGGTGAGATCGCGGTCCCACAGTTCGGCCCCAGGTTGCGCAAAGACACCCGCGCCGCCGGGGCAGACGGTGGAGGATTGGCGGATGCCTTGGCTCGGATCACCTGGATCAACCCATTCCCACTGGTAAATGTCGGCCGCGGCCTGTTGGGCCAGGCTGAACGTCAGGAGACCGGCGAGAACAACTGCTGAGACTCTCGCAAATTGCGTAGACATGACTTGTCCTCCGAATAGCTGGGGCGCCTATTGGGAGTGTCAAAGATGCCGAGCAGGGATGTGCGCGTCAAGCACCCACGACGCATCCAGCATCATACCGCCCGGCCGCTGGTCTAGCAAGCGTTCGCACCGGATTTTTCGGAAGAAGCCGAAGCCCAAGGAGCAGGAAGAGGCAAGAGGGTTCGGGGAACAACGGAAACGGGGACATCCAACATTATTACATCTTCGTTTCAGCCAACGTATTATATCGACAACAGGAAAACGACAACAGGAAAACGCGACAGCATTCGATCCGGCAGAAAACGGGTCCGGGGCAGAAAAGGGAGGGGTCGCCAGTCATTTCGCCGACGCCACCCCGGCAAGACATCCACTCCCATCCCCGCCCCTCGCCAGCCAACCCCCGGAAACGCCCACACACAAAAACCCCAACTTTTCGCCATTTTCCTACGAACAAAAGCCGAACTCGCCCGTAGTAGTCTACGTGGATACTGTCTCGTCCAATTTCACCCTCCGCCCTTTCACCCCCGCCTCGCCCCAGGCCCTTCCGCCAGCCCCCTCTCCCTCCGCCCCACCATTTCTGCAAAACGAACCCATTTGCCAAGCAACCCCTTCGCCGATAAGCGCTTAGCTCCGTACACCTGGCGTTCAAAACCGCCCCAACCCCCTTCACCACCGCCCTGCCCGCCGGAAACTCAACTTCCCATCCTTGACCGCTGCTTACGCGATCTGCTTGATGAGTGCCGGGTCCGGGCCGATCTGGCGGATAGCCGCCGGTGCGCCGGTGCCAGGAGTAGCTGCGGGCCTCTTCGTTACGCCGTAGAACTTCACTGACCTGCCGGGCGATCTGCGTGTGGCCCGGCCGCGGATGGCGGAGCAGCAGCAAAAACACTTCCTGGATCTGCGGCTCGCCCACCTGGCAGTTCTCGACCTTGCCCAGCCGCCCGCACCACTGCCGCTTGACCCCGCAGGATTCCCTTCCCTTCTTGGCAAAGCCGCTGCCGTCGATCACCAGCACCGCGTCGGCATCGGCCAGCTTCTCTTTCACAT
>JAPLNB010000372.1 GCA_026693085.1 Planctomycetota bacterium
CGGAGTGCCCGCAGAGCCCCAGGGCGAGGCAGCAGTGGTGGGAGAATCTCATGGAGGAGATCGCGGAGGAACAGATCCCCCGCCGGCGCAACCGCATCAACCCCCGCGTCATCAAACGACAGCAAAGCCAGTGGTATAAGAAGCGGCCTCAGCACCGCCAATGCCCTCAGCCCACGCGCCCATTTCGAGATTCGGTCGTCATCCTCCGTTGAACGGTATTGTGTTGAAGCCATGCCGACGGGGGTGGGGCGTGAGGTGGCTTACTTGGGGGCGGAGCAGGGGGGCAACTTTCATAATGCCACGATGTGGTTTAGCATAGGCAGGCGGCTGGGCGAGCCCGGCGGTTGACGGAACGACCTCATGGCTAAACACATTGCGATCATCGGCGCGGGACCGATCGGGCTGGAAGCAGCGCTTTACGCGAAGTCGCTCGGTCACGATGTAGTGGTGTTCGAGCGCGGGTGTGTAGCGGCGAACATTGAGGAATGGAAGTTTGTGCGTTTGTTCTCGCCGTGGCTGCTGAGCACAACGTCGCTGGGTCGGAAAGTGATTTCGGGGATTGCGCCATTGCTGCCGCTGGAGCAGTACCCCACGGCGCGGGATTTTCGGGAGCGGTATCTCTTGCCGTTGTCGCGTTGCTCGCTGCTGGTGGGATGCGTGCGAGAGAACAATCCGGTGACGTCGGTGGCGAAGGACAGCCAAGGCGACCTGCCGTTTCGAATTGGTGCGAAGGACGAAGCGGGACGGGAATATGTGGAACGCGCGGACATTCTTCTGGATTGCTCGGGCACCTACGGCTCGCCTCGGTGGGCGGGCGACCATGGCAACCCGGCGCCTGGGGAGCCGGAGCTGCGGGACCGGGTTTTCTACGCGATACCGGACGTTCTGGGGCAGCATCGCGATCGGTTTGCGGACCATCATACGCTGGTCATCGGGTGCACCTACTCGTCGGCGATCGTGCTGCGGGACCTTCAGGACCTTGCGGCCAACCGGCGGCGGACGATGGTGACGTGGGCGGTTCGGCGGCCTGATCAGGCCGTGCATCCAATTCTGAACGACCCGTTGCGCTCGCGGGGTCGGCTTGTGGAGCTGCTGCTGAGGCTCATCGAGCATCCGCCGGGATGGCTGCAGTATCTGAGCACGGCGGTATTGGAGTCGATCACGGCGACGAACCGGCATTTCACGGCGACGTTCCGCTCGAACGGCAGAATTGTGTCGCTGATGCCGGATGAGGTTGTGAGCCTGAACGGCTTCCGGCCGGACAACTCGATGTATGAGTCTGCGACCAGCGCGGCCGGGCCGATCAAGGCGGCGGCGTTGGATCGCGAGGACAAAGCGCCTCCGACGTTTGCCACGGGCGGGTCCGGGTCGGACAGCAGCTTTTTCGTTTTGGGCGCCAAGAGCTACGGCATGAACAGCAACTTTCTGCTACAGGCCGGGCATATGCAGGTCTGCGAGATCTTCACGGTCATCGAAGGCAACGAGAACCTCGATCTTTATCAGTAGGCAGGGGGGCGTTAGCGGAGTTTTCGGAACTGCTCGACCGTGAGGTCGCGGGCGGCGATCGCTGCGGTGCGGATGCGGGGGTCGCCGCTGGTGCAGAGGGCTGCGACGACTTTCGAGGCTCCTTGTTTATCCCCGGAGCGTTCGGCTGAATACCGAAGTCTACCCAGCGCCAAGATGGCCTCGACGCGCCACATAGGCTCAGCGGACCTGTCGGCCAGGGCAAACATATCGCCGGGGTCGGGTTCGAGGACCATGACCGAACGGCGGACGGGGTCAACTTCCTTGTTGAATGTGGCGAGGCGTTTGGAGTTGAAATCCTGAAGTGTCGCGGCCCTTTGCGCCTGGCCGGCATCTTCGGCAAATTTGGCGAGGAGTAATGAGGAGTCGCCGAGCAGGCTGTGGGCGGCGCTGTACTGGCCGAAGCTGAGGCGTTCGGCATACATTTTCGCCCCCAGCGAGAAGACGGCCTCGGCGTATTGCCGAGCGTGATCCTTGTCTTGTTCGGCTGAATGCAGCAGCGCCAAGCGCACCGCCATCGCGCCGATGGCGCGGACGGCATCGAGCTTCGGCTCCGGGTCATAGTTGATCACATCCGCGGGAGTTGGGCCGAACACGACCGGGCGGGAGGATTTGCCGGCGCGCAACAGCAGTTCCATGATTCTTGTCCAGCGTTGGGCGTCCGCGGACTTTGTGGAGGTGACGCGTTCGACTCGCCGGAGGTCGTACTGGTCGGCAACATAGAGCGTGATCGCCTCGGCGTAGAGCGGTGCGGGATCGATCGGGTCGACCATGTACGGCGCCAAGGTCGCCGGCTCGATGGGCAATTGCGCGGTCCAATTGACGGCGTTGAGTCCGACCGGCCCGGGCGGCGAGATATCGCCTTGCTCGCCCAGGATGTTTAGAAACCAGATTGTTGCGCCAACGATGATTGCCGAGATGGCCCAGCCCAACGCATTGCCAAACATCCGCGTACCTCTGGCACGTATGGCCCGCTGTTGCGGACCGGTTGTTGTTTCCGTCTCTGTCCTTGCAGGGACGATCAAACTGACGATACAGAGCATAGGGATTCCGGCCAACAGCTCAAATGCCTCTCGCGGGGTTGCGTGCACGCCGGTATGCTGTCTCACATGCTCCGCTTTCACCTGATCGGGGACTTTCCGCCGGGCCGCGTGTGTTGCGGCTTCGTTCCGAGCACGTTTCACCCTGGGCGGCAGGTCCAATCGATCATTGACACGGCCTGGGCCGCTGCCAAGTCGCGGCTGGGGGACAAGCTGTTTGACGGGCCGATGTGCCGGCTGGAATCGTATCAGGTGGCAGCCAACGCGCTGCACCTGACACTGAGCCGTGTCTCTTACAAGGGGTTTCTGGGGACGAATCTGGCCCACTCGGAGCTTGCGGAGGAGTTTGGGCAAGAGGCATTGGCAAACCCGGTTGGTCTTTCATGCGCGTTGGTCGCGGCGGATGGTTTTCTGATGATGGGCCGGCGGAACAGCACTGTGGCGTATTATCCGAATCGTGTGCATCCGTTTGCCGGCGCGCTGGAGCCTGAGGACGGCGGCGATCGGGAGCGAACCGATGTGTTTGCCGAGGTGAGGCGGGAGTTGAAGGAGGAGCTGTCGTTTGACGGGCCGGACATTGCCGACATGCGGTGCATGGGGCTTGTCGAGGACAGGTCGTTGCGGCAGCCGGAGCTGGTCTTTCTGGTGCGTTCGACGCTGGCGCGGGGGCAGATTGAATCGCAGTTGGATGCGACGGAGCACCAGGCGACGTATGTTGTCGATCCCACGCGCTCGGCGGCGGAGGCGGCGTTGAGGGAGCGGACACTGCTCACACCCGTGGGCACGGCGACGCTGCTACTATGGGGGCGAGTGACTTTGGGGGTCCAGTGGTTTGGCGCGGCGGCAGCGGCGTTCACTGCGGAATGATCGCGACATCGCTTTGAGTTCTTGTGGAGCGTCAAGCGGGTTGGCCGCTTTACTTCTGCTGCTCCCGCCGTAACGTATAGCCCCCCATGAGCCTCAAAGATGATCTCCAATACGCCATTGAATTGTCCCGCGGCGCCGGGCGAGTTGTTCTGGACCATTTCGGCCGGACGCGGCGGCTGACCAAACGCCACGCCGAGGCCGTTACCGAAGCCGATCGCGCCACACAGCGGTTCATCGTGGCGGGCCTTCGTCAACGGTTCGCCAGCGATGGTTTTGTTGGGGAAGAGAACGATACCGGTGACGCGATTACCTTTGAATGCCCGAACCCCAATGGCCGAGTCTGGGTGATCGATCCGATCGATGGCACGAACAACTTCATTGCGGGTTTCCCGTCATTCGCGGTGTGCATCGGGTTGCTCGATGCCGGTTGGCCAGTGCTGGGGATCGTGTATGACGTCTGCCGGGAGCAGGTATACGCTGCGGCGAAGGGTTTTGGCGCGCACCTCAATGACAAGCCGATCCAAGCGGCGCAAACGCCTCTGGACGACAGCGCGTTGCTGATGCTGACCAGCAATCTGGTCGACAAGCACGGCCGGCTTCCTCAATGGGCGATCCGCTTTACGGGACAGACCGCCCTGAAGCTGCGATGTATTGGGTCGGCGGCGCTGGAAGCGGTGCAGGTGGCGGCGGGGACGGCGTATGGAGCGATTACCGTCAACGGCAAGCTTTGGGATGCCGCGGCGCCGGCTGCGATCTGCCTCGAAGCCGGCGCGGTTTTCAGCGGGCTAACGGGAGAGCGCGTATTCCCCTTCGACCTTACAAACTACGATGGCGGGAAGGTTCCGTTTTTGGCAGCGGCACCCGGGGCATATCAGACGCTGCTGCAGGAGATTCTCTCGAACCCTTAGCCGCTCTTTCTGGCGCTCACGACCCTGTCTCTGCCGCCGTAGTCCTTCAGCACCGACAGGTCTTCGAATCCTTCGGCGGTTCCGACAACATGGCGGGCGAGTTCGCCTTGATCGAACGCAATTTCGAGGTAGATCCTTCCGCCGCTGACGAGCCGATCGGCAGCGCCGGCGATGATTCGGCGATGGACCACAAGGCCATCGGGGCCGCCGTCGAGCGCGGCCATAGGCTCGTAATCTCTTACGTTGCGGTCGAGCTTTGCGATTTCGTCGCTGCGGATGTAGGGGGGATTGGCGACGATCAGATCGAACGGTTGACTATCGACTTGCTTTTGGACGGCCTCATAGAGATCACCCTGCTCGATCTGGACGCGGCCATCGAGGCCGAGGCGTTGGATGTTCTTGCGAGCGACGGTTGCGGCAGCGGCGCTTTTATCGGTGGCCAGGACGCTGGAGCTCTTGAGGTGGTGCGCGATGGCGGCGGCCACGCAGCCGCTGCCGGTGCATAGATCGAGCACGCGGGGACGCTCCAATCCGGGGGTGTTCCTCACCAACTGCAGAACGTGCTCGACGAGCGTTTCGGTTTCCGGGCGGGGGATGAGCACATCACGATTGACCTCGAATTCGAGGTTAAAAAAATGGGCGGTGCCGGTGAGATACGCAATGGGTTCCTGCTCGACGGCCCGCTTGACGAGATCGCGGAAGGTCGCCAGCTCGTTCTCGGGAATGGGGTTTTCATAGCCGGTGTAGAGCCTGATCCGCGGCAATTTCAGAACGTGTGCCAGCAGCAGCTCGGCTGAGAGACGCGGAGAGTCGACGCCCTTGCGTGTGAAGAAGGGCGTGGTCCACTCCAGCAGCCTCCGAATCGTCCATGCCTGCCCGTACTCTGTCATATGGGTGGCAATTGTAGATGAATCGTGGTCGCTACGGAATCCCCCCGGGCGCAGCGTGCACACAGCCCACGAGCGCGAACATAAACGCCCGCGAAGGCCTGCGCGCCTTGGCTCGAGGCCGCCTGTCGTGAAAACCCGCTCTAGCGCCAAGCGGCCCCGCTTTGATCCGGGGCCGCTTGGCGCGGAGATCCGGCAATTCCGTTCCGCAGCACCTCGGCGAGAGATTCCTCCGAAAGAGCCACGGGGTTATAGCGCATGCTGCTGGATTTTCGCGCCAAGCTGACCATCTCGGGGACGTGTTGGTCTTGGATTCCGAACTTGCCCAGCGGGGGGATGTTTAACTGGCGCGCCAGCCCCCCTACCGCCTGGATGCACGCGGAGATGGCGGCGGGATCATCCAGATCGTTCCGGCCCGACAGGACGCGGCCGACTTGAGCGTATCGATGGAGGACCTTTTGTCCGGCGGGATCATGGGTGGCGGCCTGGACATTGGCCTGGATCACCCATGGCAGCAGCGCTGCGCAGACGACGCCGTGGGGGACGGGGAATTTGCCGCCCAGCGGAGCGGCCAAGCCATGGACCGCGCCCAGGCCGGCGTTGCTTAACGTGATGCCGCTCAGCATTGCTGCCAACGCCATGTTCTCTCGCGCATCCAGATCGTTGCCGTTTTGATAAGCTTTCAGCAGCGATCCGCCGGCGAGTTCAACTCCCTGCATGGCCAGGGCATCGGTTACGGGGCCGGCACCGGTTGATGTGTAGGATTCGATCAACTGGCAGAGTGCATCCATGCCGCTGGCGGCGGTGACATCGGGTGGGACATTCAGGCCGAGTTCGGGATCGACGACGGCAACCTTCGCCACCAGATGCTCGCCGCGGATGCTGGCTTTAAACTGTTTTTCGGGCACGCCGATGACGGCATTTCGCGTGACTTCGGCGCCTGTGCCGGCGGTGGTTGGGACGGCGATCCAGGGCAGTGCGGGCCGGGTGATCTTCATGCCTTTTCCGACAACTTCCATATAGTCGGTTGTTTGGCCGCCATTGGTAAGCAGGCCGGCGACGGCTTTGGCGGCATCGATAGCGCTGCCGCCGCCCAGGCCGATGACGACATCGCAGCGATGCTGTCTGCCGATCGCGACCGCGCGATCGACATCGTCAACGCGAGGTTCGCCTTTCTGTCTGACGAACTCAACTCGAATCGCTACGAGCAACTGCCGGACGCGATCGGCGATGGCGGCGCTGCCGTTGTGGATCACCAGCACCGATTTGCCGAACTGCGCAGCCAGTTCGCCCAGCCGGGAAATTTCACCTCGGCCAAAGACGATTCGGCTGCTGCTGTAGAACTCGAACTTCCTCATGGCCGGATTATCCCTGTTGTTCGCCGAAGAACACGCTCTTGTGTTTGATTCCCTGTCTCGGCTGGGCCATCCAGTCGGCGACAATCTGTTTCCATCGCAAGTAATGCGCGGTCTGCTGGTGCCTGGCGAGGTCATCCTTGGTTTGATAGGCCTCGTAGAGCATGAACCGGGCGGGGTCATCCTCGGCCTGGAGCACGTCGAATCGCGCATTGCCGGGCTCGCGGCGTGTGTTTCGCGCATTGTCGAGCGTCGCGTCGATGAACGGTTGCACAGATTCGCCTTTCACGAAAATCGTCACACAAACGACGTACATCGGCATCCTCCTTTGGCTTTCTTATCCTGCGGCTCATGTCATTGCTTTTGAAACTCGCGCTCGCCTATCTGGGAATGTACCCCGGCGGAGTAAAAGGGCAACAGATGCAGCAAAGGATTGGAATCGTCAGGCAGACTGCGAACGGGCGGTTGAAGCCGGGCGGGCGTCAGCGCATCATGGGGGGATGACTCTGCTGGAGGCTCGACAACTGGCGCGTACGCTCATGAAGGAGCATGCGCTTGCCGATTGGCGGTTCATGTTCGACCGTGCGAAGCGCCGGTTTGGGTGTTGTCACTATCGGCAGAAGCTGATCACGCTGTCGCAGCCGTTGACGCTTCTGAACGGGGAGAATGAGGTGCGGGATACGCTACTGCACGAGATTGCCCACGCACTGACGCCCAGGGACGGGCATGGCAGAAGGTGGCAGGCGCAGTGCGTTCAGATCGGAGCAAAGCCGGCCACCCGCTACAGTGAACAGGCGGTGGTGTCGCCGGCGCGGGCGGAGGCGAAATACCTGCACGGCTGCCGGGCGTGCGACTGGTGGGTGAAACGGCGGCGGCTGACGGCCAGGGTGTACGTCTGCGCCAGATGCAGGGCGAGGCTTTTCCATCGCGACGCCGCGACGGGCAGATTCTTCGTGGTGGCAGCGAGTGCGGACGGGAGATTGATCAAGCGGTTCGATGATTTGCGATGATTGGTCGTTTCGGCGGGCGGACTCGGGTACACTACAATGCCGACTATGAAAAACGCAATTCTGCTTGCCGTCGTTGCGGTCTTGACTGCTTCGGGTGTGTTCGCGGCGGAGGGCCGACCGACGTTGGACGTCTGGCCCGGAGCGGCGCCCGGCGAGAACGGCGACATCGGGCCGGAGCACGTCTCCGATGCCAGCGGCAATATTCAGCGATTGGCGAACGTCAGCAAGCCGACCCTCACGGTCTATAAGCCAGACAAAGCCAAAGACACCGGCGCAGCCATCCTCATCTGCCCCGGCGGCGGATACAGCATCCTGGCGATGGACCTGGAAGGCGAAGAAGTCGCCAAGTGGGCCAATTCGCTCGGAGTCACCGGCATCGTTCTGAAATACCGCGTCCCGGCGCGCAAGGGCCAGCCCAAACACCTCGCCCCGCTGCAGGATGCCCAGCGCGCGATGCGACTCGTCCGGGCCAACGCCAAGGAGTGGCAGATCGATCCCAAGCGCATCGGCATCCTGGGTTTCTCGGCCGGCGGACATCTGGCGGCGGTGGCGTCCAACAACTTCGCCAAGTCGTTCTACGACCCCATTGATGATACCGACAAACTGAATTGCCGGCCGGATTTCACGGTTTTGGTCTACCCTGCTTACCTGACAGCGCCGGATGGGCTTGTCGCGGAGGTTCCGGTGAGCGCGAACACGCCGCCGGCGTTCTTGGCGCATGCGAGCGATGACGGCATCAGCGCCGAGAACAGCGTTGGGTATTACCTGGCACTCAAGCGAAACAAGATCCCCGCCGAGCTGCACATTTACGCCCACGGCGGGCATGGTTTTGGCCTGCGCCCGAGCGAAGCCCCAACCTGCACTTGGCCGGAGCGGTGCGGGCAGTGGATGAAGGCGATGAGACTGCTGGAATCGCAGCCCTGAGCGGGCCGGGATCAAGATTGCTGGGCGAGGGACTGGGCGTGGGATTCGATGTGCTCGAAGATCTGGTCGGTGGGGGTGCGGGTGTAGACGAAGTCGTCCAGCGTGAAGCGAGAGATCTCTGACGAGCCGGGGACTTCGTATTCGACGTACGCGATGCCTTTGCGATCCCAGAGACGCTTGTCGATCTTGCGGATGGCCGACAGCGGGATGGGGGGATGGCCGGGGATGAAGAGGGTATCGCCGGAAAGACGATAGGCACCACGGGAGTTATAGAGGGTGCGGACCAGGATGAGCACCGAGAAGACGGGTAGTGCGAGGCCGAGGCCCTTGTTGATCTTGATATCGAGGTCGGTGTGGGGGATTTTGACGCCGGCCTTGAGCGCTTTGGCGTTCGCCTCGGGCCAGACGGAGAAGCCGTCGCGGATGCACCATAAGCCGAAGCCGAGGAACAGGACAAAGATGAGGTAGCGGGTGTTGCGGTAGTATCGGCCGGCGCGGGCGACGATTTCGCCGGCTGCAGTGGTCTCGGTGTTTTGGTTGAGTTGCTGTTGCGTCATAAGCTGCTCGATTCAGACCTTCACGTACGCTCAAACGCACCCTACATAGGGTTGCGCTGTGTGGCAAACGTTACGTTCATTTCTGTGCCCGCGCAAGGGCCTGGTCGATACTGTGCAACATTCGGCTTGCGGCGTCAACGCTGTTGCGGAGTGCTTGGCGACCGGCCTCGAGCTGAGCAGGGGTCAGAGCGGGTGGCGAAGCGTCGATCTCGGCTTGCTGGCGGAGCAGGTCATCAAAAAGTGACTGAGCGCGGGAATGGGTGTCCATCAGGAGCTTGTGGGGGTCGCGCGTGGGCATACGGATATTGTACGGCGGGCATGGGACATCAGCCATAAGGATATGTAATCGGGATGCCGAAGGGGATTGTTATTGGTTCAACGATTCGGGGTGGAGCGGTTATTGAGATGAGAAGGGTTGTGGGCTATACGATGGGGCTGGAAGTGGCTTGGAGGTATTGATGCTGATTCTGATGGCGCAGGGCGCTAAACGGGAGGAAATCGAGCGGGTCTGCCAGCGGGTGCGCGAGCTGGGCCTGGTGCCGCATGAGATCCCCGGGTCGATGCGGACGGCGATCGGGATCACGGGGAACCAGGGTCCGGTGCATGCGGAGGCATTTTTGCATCTGCCGGGCGTGAACGAGTGCGTGCCGGTGAGCAAGCCGTACAAGCTCGTCAGCCGCGAGGTGAAGCCGGAGGCAACGGTGGTGGATGTGAACGGCCAGAAGATCGGGGACGGGTCGTGCGCGATGATCGCGGGGCCATGCTCGGTGGAAAGCCGGGAAATGGCGATGCGGACGGCGGAGGTCGTGGCGAACAGCGGGGCAAAGTTTTTCAGAGGGGGGGCGTTTAAGCCGCGAACGTCGCCCTATGCGTTTCGGGGATTGAAGCAGGAAGGGTTGGACATCCTGGTAGAGGTGAGGCGGCACTTTGACCTGCGGATCGTGACGGAGGTGATGGATACCGAGACGCTTCCGGCGGTGGCGGAGGCGGCGGATGTGCTGCAGATCGGGGCGAGAAACATGCAGAACTTCTCGCTGCTGGAGGCCGCGGGGAGATTGCGTAAGCCCGTGCTGTTGAAGCGGGCAATGAGCGCGACGATCCAGGAATTGCTGATGGCGGCGGAGTATTTGCTGTCGCTGGGGAATTACAACGTGATCCTGTGCGAGCGGGGGATTCGGACGTTTGAGACGATGACGCGGAACACCTTTGACATCGCGGCGTTGGCGATGATCAAGCATCACACGCATCTGCCGGTGATCGCAGACCCGTCGCATGGGGTGGGGATCGACTGGGCGGTGCCGCCGATGGCCAGAGCAGCGACAGTCGCGGGCGCGGACGGGATCATGATCGAGGTGCATCCGGATCCGGAGCGGGCGCTGTCGGATGGGCAACAGTCGCTGACCTTCGAGGAGTATGCGAAGCTGGCGGGAGACGTGGCGGAACTCGCGGCGTGGCGGCGGCAACGTTAACTGCGTCCGCACCTTGCGGGATGCGTGGATGTGCAACAAGATGGGGGACGCGGGCGTATTCCTGGGTGTGTGGTTGAGCATTGCGTTTGCATAGGGAGCGAGCATGGCTAAGCAGATCAATCGGCGAGAGTTCTTGAAGTATTCGGCGATGGCGGCGGCGGTGGCAGGAACAGGGCCGATGATTCTGCGCGGGCAGGAGAATGCGAAGAAGGTGAATGTGGGGTTCATCGGCGTGGGCGGACGGGGAAGGGCGGACCTGGATGAGTGTGCCAAAGCCGGATGCAATGTGGTGGCGCTGTGCGATGTGGATCGCGAGTCACTGAGCAGCGCGGCCAGGCGATATCCGGGTACGAAGACCTACAGCGACTACCGCAAGCTGTTCGAACAGAAGGACATCGAGGCGGTGTGCATCGGGACGCCGGACCATCATCATTTCCCGGCGTCGATGATGGCGATCACGCGGGGCAAGCATGTGTATTGCGAGAAGCCCTTGACGCACTCGATCTGGGAAGCCAGGCAAGTCGCCAAGGCGGCACGCGACGCGAAGGTGGCGACCCAGATGGGAACGCAGGGATCGGCCAGCGAGGGGATACGGCTTCTGGCCGAGTGGATCGGGGCCGGAGCCATCGGAAATGTCAAAGAGGTGCACATCTGGACGGATCGGCCGGCGGGTTGGTGGCCGCAGAGCGTCGATCGGCCCGCCGGTGAGGATCCGGTGCCGCCGGGGCTGAACTGGGACTGCTGGATCGGGCCTGCACCGATGCGGCCGTTCAAGAACGGGGTGTACCATGGCTTCAAGTGGCGCGGCTGGTGGGATTTTGGCACCTGTGCGTTGGGTGACATCGGGTGTCACGCAATGAACTGGCCGTGGTGGGCATTGAAGCTCACCGCGCCGACCCGCGTCGAGGCGGTGCAGTCCGGGCAGAAGAAGGAGACCGGGCCGGCATGGTCGAACATCGGCTATCAGTTCCCCGCGAATGGGGATCGCAACGCGATGAAAATGTTCTGGTATGACGGTCGGAACGCACAGACGCCGAAGGATTCGCGCCAGTGGAAAGAGCTGCTGATGCTGCACGAACTGGCGGAGCTTGGGGATCGGGCCATTGATGTGAATGGTCAGTTGTACATCGGGGACAAGGGGAAGATTCTGATCAACGGGGATACGCCCCGGCTGATGCCGGAGTCGGCGATGAGGGAATTCAAGCGGCCGGAGAAGACAATACCGCGGAACAAACTCGGGCATCATGGTGAGTGGCTGGCGGCGTGCATCGGAGATGCGCCTGCGCGGGCGAATTTCGAGTATGCCGGGCCGCTGGCAGAGGCGGTCCTGCTGGGGAATGTGGCGCTGCGGCTGGAGAAGAAGATCGAGTGGGACAGTGTGAACTTGAAGGCAACCAATGCGCCCGAGGCGGCGGGATTGATCAAGCGCGAGTATCGCAAGGGATGGGAGGTTTAGGGATTTTGTATTCTCGAATCTCGAATTGAATATGGAAAGCGAAGAACCCCGGTTCTGGCCGGGGTTCTTCGCTGGTGCTCAGAAAAGGAGCTTGGAGAGATTCAGGTCAGAAGGAGAAGACGAGTTCGCCGCGGACGTAGGCGATGTCGTCCTCGTTGCGTGAGCCGCCGGCTTCGTAGAAGTCGCCGGTGAAGAAGTACTCGCCGAGAAGGTGGCCAGCCATGTGCTTGTTGAACTTGTACTTGAACATGGCGGTCACGAGGTGGCCGCGGAAGTCGTCGGAGCCGAAGCCCGCGGAGCCTTGGTCGTGGCGGGTGTTTTCGAACGCCCACATGGGCTGGTAGGTCGCGATAAGGTCGATCTTCTTGTCGGGGTTCGCGCTCCAGCCGACGTTCGGACGAATGAGATTCGTGGTTTCGGCGATACGGGTCTCACTGGCGTAGGGGTAGACGTAGAGTTCGCTGAACTGGGGCCAGCGGCCCCAAAGCGGATCGAACTGGGTGTTGGTGCCGGAATTGGGATCATCGCCCGAGAGCATTTCAAGCCCGGCCCAGAACTGGTTGTTCCAGTCGTCGTTCATCTTGTACGTGACGCGGCTGGTCATGCCCCAGGCGGAGAGATCGTTGTCCTGGGCGCCGAACATCGACGGGTTATTACGGCTACCGAACTGGTAGGCACCTTCGGCGCGGGCGACCCAGTTCTTGTTGAAGTTATGGACGACGCGAGTGCCGACGGTATAGACGTCGCCTTGGTCGCTGGTGGGTCCGCCCGAGGTCCCATCGTGGATGAGTTCGGCGCGCTCTTCTGAGGAGTGCTTATAGATGAAATAGCCATCGATCTGGGTATTTTCCAGGGACTTATTGGTGACGTAGAGGATGGCGCCCGTCTGGTCCTGCTCATTGGTGAGGGGGTAGCTGCGGCTGTTCATGGCCGGCAGCCAGGCATCGGGGTCGGAGTACTGCTGGATGAAGATGAGGTCGACGGTGGACTTGGCGCTCGGAAGGTCGATGTTAAATCGGGCGGCGTCGAAGTAGATGGTTCGCGAGCCGTCGAGGGGGGTGCCTTCGAGCACGAGCCAGCCATCGCCGAGGATGATGTCCTGCCGGCCGATGGTGAGGGCCGACTTGGTGTCAAAGAGGTTCTTGAACTTGATGTTGAGGTTATCGAAGACGATATCGCTCCAATCCCAGGGGCCGTCGTTGTCGGAGGCGGCATCGGGCTTGGATGCGGGGGTCCACCAGTAGCGGATCTCGTTAGTGAGGCGGATGTTCGCCTCGAACTGGTCACAGGGAGAAACCGTGCCCCAGACGCGGGTGCGGATGCGGTTGAAATTCCATTCATTGCCGGGGGGGTTGGTGTCGTAGAAGAAGGGATTGTGGACGTATTCCTGGCGGAGGCGCTCGTCGGCGCCCCACTTGAACCAGGAAGTGGGCTGTTTCCAATCGTCGGTCCAGTCCTTGTCGGCGACGGCTGCGGCGGCGGGTGCCGGGGCGACGGCCGGCGCCTTGGCGACGGGCGCGGGCGTCTGCTGGGCAATCGCCAAGCCGGTGACGCCCAAGATGACCGCAGAACAGGCTGCAACCAGCAGCGGATTCCTCCATCCCATACTAAACATGACAACCGGTCCTTTCTGCCGGAATCACCGGCCGGATGAACTAAGACTTCACTAGCTTTTCGTTGGCCTGCGAGAGACTGCCGGAGGAGGCGAAGCATTTATCGAGTAGCGCCGCGTCCGGCTTCTGTGTCACAAGGCTCACAACAACACATGTCAGAATAGACAACGGAAGCGCAACAAGCAAGGGGTCCACGCTGGGCCAGTTGGGGTGATTGTAGAGGATGCTGTTGGGGTGGGAGGTTCCGACGAGCGGAGTGAGATGGCGGACCAGGCCGATGGCGCCCGCTTCGGCTTCCTTGACGAAAACGACCCAGAAGGCGGTTGTGACGAATCCGACGGCCATGGACGCCAGGGCACCGGCCTTGGTGATGCGTTTGAAGTACAGCCCGCCAACGAACGTCGGGAGGAACGAGGAGGCGCACAGGCCAAAGAAGATGGCGGTATAGCGAGCGATGACGTAGCCGCCGCGGGCGTAGTAGCCGATGAGCATGGCCAGCACGAGGCCGGCGATGATGCCGATGCGAACCGCGTGGATCGTGCGCATCGAGCCGGGGTTGCTGGGGCCGAGGATGGTCTCAAAGACGTCGCGGCCCAAGGCGCTGCCGAGCGTGTGGTACTGGCTGGACATGGTCGACATCGCGGCGGAGAGCAAAGTGAGGAGGAAGATGACTTTGAACCAGCGAGGCATGGCGCTGGTGACGTAGGCCGGGATGATGTTGTCGGAGTTGAAGCTCCAGAAATCGTTGCCTTTGTCGTCCTTTTCCTTGACGACGGCGCGGAGGAACGAGCTGGTGTGGGGTCTAACGATGACGGTGCCATCGGAGTTGCTGATCACTTCGGCGTTGGGCATCCATTTGGCGCGCAGGGCATTGGGTGGGAGCAAGACCTTCTCCACCACGAAGGTATTGGGGACGCCATCGCCCGTCGTGTCGATGTGGAGGATCTTGCAGGGGAGGGTCTTCGCATCCTGGCCGGGATCTTTCTTGAGAATGACCTTGGCGGACTCGGTGGTGCCCACGATTCGGCCTTTAATCTGCTCGTGCTTGATGAAGTAGATGTTGGAGAGAGCGCCGACGGTGAATGCCACGCCGGTCATCATGAGGATGAATGAGCCGCCGATCGCCAGGGCGCGGTTGATCTCCTTGCCCGACTTGACGGTGAGGAATCGCACCACCAGTTGGGGCTGGGCCAGCACGCCGATCCCGACGCCCATGACGATGGTGGTGATGACGATCCACCAGAGGTTGTACGGAGAGGGAGCGCCGGGTGGAAGGCCGGCGGGTATTCCCCACCCAAACTGGGGCATCGAGGTCCAGCCCTGGTGGCCTTGTGCGGAGAGCCCGGCGAAAACGTAATCCTTCGCTTCGGCCAGATCCTTGTGCCCCTGCGTGGGGCCGCCGACCCACCAGTAGGCGCTGACGAGCAGGAAGAGCATGCCCAGGGTCATGATCGTGCCCTGGAGGGCATCGGTGTAGAGAACGCCTTTAAGGCCCCCGAAGAAGACGTACACGGCCGTCAGGACGCCGAAGACGAAGAGTGCGAGCGTGTAATCGTTGGGGAAGAACGCGGTCGCAAGAAACTCGGTGCCACCGATGAGCACCGCGGCGGCGTACAGGGGCATGAAGAGGAAAATGATCAGGCCGGCGCAGATCTGGATGGCCTTGGAGTTGAAGCGCCGACCCAGCAATTCGGCGAAAGTATGGGCGTCCAGACGGTGGCCAATGCGGCGAGTGGGTCCGCCCAGGACCACGAAAGCAATGAAGATTCCGACGAAGATATTGAGCACCGTCAGCCAGAGAACGCTCATGCCGAAGAGCCCTGCGGCGCCGCCGAATCCGACGATGGCGCTGGTCGAGATGAACGTCGAGCCGTAGCTCATGGCCATGATGAACGGGTGGACCTTGCGGCCGGCGATCAGGTAGTCGGAGACGGTCTTCGTGTGACGGTAGCCTAACCAGCCAAGGTAGGCGCAGGCGCCCAGGTAGACGAGGATGAGCAATATGTCGAGGACACTGAATGCTTGCGCCAACAGCATAGAATCCTTACGGTCGCCACTGCTGCCGCGAAGGAGGAGCGGGCGGTAGGGGCAGCAGATGGGTTACAGTTCTTCTTCGACCTTGTCTTCCTGCGCAGCCCACTGAACGTCGGTGGCTTCGACCGTCTCATCACCGCGGTTCCAGTGCATCAGTCCGTAGACAACACAGAGAATCGTGCTCAGGATGCACAGCAGATAAGCCACCCAGACATAAGGGTCTTCAATGCCCAACATTTCGAACCCCGCGGCCGACCAAGCCGCCAGCCCCTGCATTTTAACTCAACTGCGCGACAACGAGTCACGACAATTGCCGAAATAGACTTGCCCGTGAGATTTGATATAGCAGGACAGTCAGACAATGTCAAACATCCGATGGTGTACACATCTCAGAAAGTCCAGCAGTCCCTTCGGACCGGTCAGGGTCTTGGAGCGGGCGGACCTTTTCGGTACGAAAGGCCTTGGAAGAGCGCGACAAGGTCGCCGGCGTCGTCGGTCACACGCACGGTGCACGTGCCAAGCTTGCCGTGCGGGGAAACCTCCTGGGCGTCGGCGTGGAGGGTGCCGGATTTGGCCGCCTTCAGGTACGAAACGCTCACGTTGACGGCGACGGCGTCAAAGCCGTGGGAGTTGCAGGCCGCCGCAAAGCCGAGGTCGGCGAGGGTGAAAATGGCGCCCCCATGGACCACGCCCAGGCCATTGAGGTGCTGCGGAGTGATCTGCATTTTCACTCTTGCATGGCCAGGAGAGAGCTCAACGATTTCGATGCCGGCGAGCTTGGCGAAGGCATCCTGGTGAACAACGGCGGCGAGGCTTTCCATGGACCGTCCTTTCAACCGCAGAGTCGCACAGCAAAGCGTATCACGCGAGAATTGTCAAATGGCCGATGTACCAGAGATCGTAAGGCACATCGCGCGCGCGCCGTGGAAGGATGCCGCGGTCGGGTGTACAAACCCGGCGGTTTTCCTCGCCTCGAACGCGGTGGGCTGCCGATCATTATCGGACCGATGCCCTTGAGGGATGCTATGCCCAGATTTTCTGCATTGCGACCGGGTATTGTGATGGCTGTGATGGCGGCAACGCTGGCCGGGATGACGGTGCGGGTGGCCTACCTGCAAACCTATGGCCGGCAGAAGACCATCCTGCGGGCGATCGGGCAGCAGCACCGCAACGAGACTATCGCCGCCCGGCGCGGCTCGATCTTCGACGCCGCGGGCAACGCCATGGCCATGACCGTGCAGACCATGAACGTCTATATCGATCCGCAGTTCTTGGATCAGGGCTATCAGCGTGAAGGGCGGAATCCCGCTCGCAAGCCGGCCGACCTGCGGCGTCTGGCGGAGATCCTGGATCAGAACCCGGTGAAGTTCGCGCAGCTTGTCCATGAGAAGCAAGACAGCGAGTACCTGAAGCTCGCCGAGAATGTGGGCGATCGCGCGTGCCAGGAGATTCGAAAGCTCAACATCCCCGGCGTCGGCTTTGAACCGATCGGCACACGGTTTTATCCCATGGGCGCAATCGCATCGCACGTCCTCGGCACCGTCGGCAAAGACGGCAATGGATTGGAGGGGCTTGAACTGAAGTTCGACAAGGAGCTGATGGGGAAGAACGGCTGGCGGCGAATCGAGAAGGACGCCAAGCGCCGCCCGATCGGCGTGGACGCCGGCGGTTATGTTCCGCCGGCGCATGGGCAGGCTTTGGTCCTCACCCTCGACGCCAATATCCAGATGATCGCGCAGCAGGAGTTGGCGGCGGCGTGCATGCACCACCGCGCCAGGCGCGGCGAGGTCATTGTGATCGACCCACAGACCGGGGACGTGCTGGCGATGTGCAACTGGCCGACGTTCAACCCGCAGAACCTCGAGGATTCCAACGCGGACCTGCGGCGAAACCGGTGTCTGACCGACCCCTATGAGCCGGGATCGACGCTCAAGCCGTTCGTGATGGGACCGGCGCTGGCCTGGGGGGTCACGCAGGCCAACCATGTCTGGCCGGTCCGCAATCCCTATCTGCTGCCCTACGGGCGGACGGTGAGGGATGTGCACTCGTATCCGCCGCTCACGTCGTGGGACGTGCTGGTCAAGTCGAGCAACGTCGGGATGTGCATGCTGGCGGAGAAGATGGGGCAAGCAAAACTCCACCAGGCGCTCACTTTGTTCCGGTTCGGACGGACGACCGGGATTGAACTGGGCGGCGAGGACCCGGGGCTGGTGTATCCGCTGAAGAAGTGGTCGCGGGCGAGCACCGAGTCGGTGGCGCAGGGGTATGAGATGATGGTGACGCCATTGCAGATCGCCAGGGCGTTTTGCGTCTATGCGAACGGGGGGCATCTGGTGAAGCCGCGGATTATCAAGGGAGTGTTGGATGCGGACGGGAACGTTGTATCGAAGCAGCCGGCGCCGCGACTCGAGGAGATGCCGGTGGTGATGGAGGAGCAGGCGGCCGGACAGATGCGGCAAATCCTCAGCGACGTGGTGGTGCGCGGGACGGCGGCGGGATATAAACTTGGTCGAAGCAAGTATTGGAATATATTCGGGAAGACCGGCACGGCACATATCAGCCGTGGGCGTGCGGGTTATGCGGCGGACAAGATCAACGGCAGCTTCATCTGCGGGGCGCCCTACGAGAATCCGCGGATCGTCGTCGCGTTCATCATCCATGAGCCGGACCGGGCAACCGGGCGCTTTGGCGGGGGCGTGTCGGCGCCCGGGGCAAAGCAGTTGGTCGATCGCGTGTTGGCCTATATGCAGGTGCCGGAATCGCCGCCCCTGGCACCGCCGGCGCCGAGCCTCACGGGGGCTTTGGTGGGCTTCAATATCAAGGTGTATGGGGGGCCCACGGCATCGGCGCAGAACTAGGGGCATCCCTTCAAGTTTTAGTATAGTTGCTGACTTATTTTCTGGTACTGGGCCGAGGACTTCGTCTACGGAGGTGACGATGTCGTTGGTGAAGCTGGCGGCGATGATGCAGCGGCGTCGGATGTTGTAGCGGTAGTACCAGGTGTCGGCGCGCCAATAGTGCTTCGGCTTGATGGGTGGGGATTCGAATGCAAGAATTGCTGAGAAGTGATCCGACGGCGGTCAGGTGAGCATATGCCATTGGAGGAGGGTGGCGGCGGGGAGGGGGCGGGTGGTGCGTTTGGAGAGAACATGATTGATCTGCGAGGGGGGGATGCCGGTGGCGGGACGCTGCGTGGTGAGGTCGGATTCGCTCAGCAGGTGGTTGGCGGGGAGGGGGCGGGTGGTGACCAGGCTTTGGCGGCTGACCTGCCGGATGTCTTGTTCGCAGGGGAGGGGGCGTTTGCCGGGGGAGCCTTTGAGTTGGTCGGCCAGGCGGATGGCGCGGGTGTAGCGGGTGAATTGAGGCGGATCGGCGCTGGCGGAGTGGTCGGGGCCCTGGGCGGAGCGGTCGTAGGTGAGATGTTTTTCGATGATGCAGGCGCCCCCCCCTACCGCGATGGCGCCGGTGAGGTCGTCGGTGGTGTGATCGGAGAAGCCGACGGGGACGCCGAACACGGCGAGCTCGCGAATCCAGCAGAGATTGGCGTCGGTTGGGGGGGTGGGGTAGGAGCTGATGCAATGGAGCAGCGCGAACGGGGCGGCGAGGGTGCGCAGGTAATCGACGGTGGCCGCGACTTCGCCGAGTGTGGCGGCGCCCGTGGAGATGAGCAGCGGTTTGTGGAGCGAGCAAGCGCGGAGGATCAGCGGATAGTTGATCAGGTCGGGGGAGGCGATTTTGATGGCGGCCAGATCGAGGGCCCCCAGCGTGTCGATGTCGGAGGGTGAGAAGGGAGTGGCCAGGGGCATGAGGCCGGCGGAGCGGATGGCGGCGACGACTGTGTGGATCGCGTCGGCGGGGAGTTCGTAGCGATGGAGCATGTCGATGGGGGTGAGGGCGGGGCAGTGGGCTTCTTGGTAGGAGGCGAACGAGGCCGAGGGGTGCATGAGCGAGGCAGCGCGGAAGATTTGGAGTTTGACGGCGTCGGCGCCTGCAGATTTGGCATCGGCAACGAGTTCGAGGGCGCGGCAAAGGGAGCCGTCGTGGTTGACACCGATTTCGGCGATGATGAAGGTGGGGTGGCTGGGGGAGAGCAGGCGACAGTCAAGGGCGAGAGGAGTCATGGAATGATCACATTGACAATTGAGAATTGATCATTGTCAATTCCCAATTGAAGGAGCGACGTTGGGGGACGAGGACAGATCATTTAGGAGGCTTTGCGGAGGGGGGATTTGGATTGTTGGTGGCGGAGGATGGCTTCGGTGAGGAAGAAGTCCATGAGCTGGTCGATCTCGACGGTTTCGCCGGAAGCGGTTTGGATTGCGCGACGGTCCAGGCCGAAGAACGCGTGCGGGTCTTCGGGGTGTTCGAGTGCGCAGAGCATGGCGGCGCGGGAGACCGCGACGACGGCGCCGTCGTGGAGGTAGAGTGTTTCGAGGTCTTGGCGGCGGTGGATGCTGTTAGGTTGGAGGGGGAGGACGCGGTCTTCATCGAGTTTGGCCATCCAGGCGGGGTGCCATTTCCCGACCGGGCAGAAGCTGCGGACGGAGTCGCAGCCTGTGGATTGGAGGATGGCGATGGCGCGGTCGATCACGCCTTCGCCACGGACGGGGACGTTGCCATAGAGCGCGACGACGGCGTCGGCGCGGAAGGAGCGGTCGGCTTCGACGATTTGTAGTGCGTGCAACAGGACGGATTGAACGGAGGCTTCGGGCGTGGCGAATTCGGCGGGGCGTTCGATGGTTTGGAAGCCTGCTTCGCAGGCGATGGAGAGAATTTCGGGCGAGTCGGAGGAGACGACGGTCTTTGTGAGCAGGCGAGCGGACAGGGCATGGTCGAAAGTGTACGAGATGACCGGTCGCCCGAGAAGCGGCAGAAGGTGCTTGTTTTTGAGGCCGAGGCTGCCTGCACGAGCGAGGATAACGCCGAGGACGTTCATTGAAGGCTCCTGTTCTGGGTCAAGGTCGATGTATCGCCAGTACATTTATCGGACGGAAGGGTCCGGTATCCTTATTTGTTGTATCGGCAGGTGGGAGGGGGAATTGAAGAGGCAAATCGGGAGGGGAGCGGGCGTGGGAGTAGCGGCGGTGAGGGGGGAAATTGCAGTTATGGAATTTGCGGCGGCCGGGGCGGGCCGAAATTAATCAGGAGTGACCCCTTTTCAGGGGCGGTGCCAGTCCCGGCAGCGGGGGCAGAGGGGGTGGGAGGTGAAGTTGTTGGCGGCGTGCGCGCGGCGGAGAGAGACGTCCCGGAGGTCGGCGAGCGGTTGCCGGCCGAGGATGTCCTGTTCGCACGGAACGATCGACAGGTCGCAGAGGATGCAGAGGCGGGATGAGAGCCGCCGACAGGCGCAGCGCAACGGGGGGGACATGTCGGCAACCGATTGGTCGGGGATCTGGGCGGCGTAGTCGGAGGGTGCGGCAATGACCGCGCAGCCGACGGCCCGCAGCCAGTGGTCGTACCAGGATTCCATTTCGTGCAGGTTGTCCCGGCACTTGGTGAAGGTGGGAACCACGATCGGGGTGAGGCGGCAGAGGGATTGCCGGTGAAGCAGGAATTGGCGGAGGTTGTTGATAACCGCGGGGAGCGCGTCGATGCCCATCATTTTGTGGTACGTGGGCGCGGTGAGGGCGGGGACATGGACTGAGAGGATATCGATGGGGGATTCGGCGAGTTCTTCGAGGGCGGATGCGTCGAGGTTGACTAGATCGGTCTCGATGTGGATGGAATGGATGCCGGCGTCGTGGGCGGATTGGATGATGCCGAAGAGGTCGGGCGCCAACAGGGGATCGCCGACCCCGGCGAGCGTGAGGCGGATGTCGTCCATGGTGGCAAGGTCGGCGAAGAGAAAGCGGGCGTTGGACAGGGAAAGGTTCGGGCGCGAGATCGGGAGGTAGCGGGAGGGGGAATAGACCGGTTGGGTGGCGCGGGTGGTGTTGAGTTCCAGGGTAATGTCGCGGGGGACGGAGTCGCTGGCCGAGGGGTTGGCGAGCGCGGCGACCAGCGATTGCGCGTGGGTTTGCATGAGCTGGCCATTGAGGCTGAGGGTGGCGTGCTCCATGCGGGAGATTTGCCGGTCGGAGTCCAGAGTGAAGCGGGCGGTGGTTCGCGCAACCGAGGTCGGCACGGGGGCACATTCGTCGCGGGCGATCGGGTCGCGGCCGGTGAGGTCGGGGAAGTAGTTCAGGAGGCGGCCGAGATAGCCGTTGCTGCTGGCGAATTGGTCGAGGAGATTGGCGCGGATCAGGGCGGCGCTCAGGCCTGGTGCAGCGGGGGAGAAGCAGTAGTCGATGCGGGGGTGTTCCTGGGCGTAAGCGATAAGAGAGTCGATAAGGGCTGGATCGATGAGGGCGGAGTCCGGGTCCACGATGAGGACTGCGTCGCTGTGGAACTGTTGACGGATTTCGTTGAACCAGGGGGCGTGGAAGCCTTGGTCGAAGGACGTGGCGGCGAGGAGGCCGCCGCGCCAGCCGTCGCACCATTTTCTGGCGGCGGCGATCGCCTGGAGCACGGGCAGGACGCAGCGCGGCGACTTCGAGAGAATGTGGCAGTTGTGAGCCGCGGCGATGGGGCGGACGTTGGGGAGTTGGTCCTCCCAGCAGAGGATCGTGCGGTTGCTGATCGAGCGGGAAGCGGCCAGTCGGCGGAGCGTCCAGGACAGCACCGGCTCCCGGCGGAAGAGCCGCGAGGCGCTCGACGGGCGCGGGGGGGATTGGTCCAAGAGCGAGAGGATGGCGGTGATGGTGTTCATGCGGCTTGCGGTTTGCGCTTGGAGGTATCGATGGTCGAGATGCGGGCGATGACGTTGCCGATGAGTCTTTGGAATTGTTCGGAGGCGCCGATGACCGCCTGGACGTTCTGGATGTCGCGGTCGAGCTGGCGGCGTTGGCGGTCGATGCCGGTGAGGTTCGAGGCCGCGAGTTGGTGATCCGAGCAAAAGCGGTCGAGTTCGGTTTGCTGCGAGAGGAGCGTGACCAGCTCGTAGCAGTCGTTCAGCGAGTTCATGCGGGAGTGCAAAGCGTCGATGCGGGCGATGAGGCGGTTGGAGCGGGTCTGGTCGTCGAGGCAGCGGCCAAGTTCGTGGAGGAGAGCGAGGGTGTCGCGGCTGATTTGTTGGATTTGGTGGGATTCCTGTTTACGGAGGTGGAGGGATTCGAGTGTGGCCGGGAGAAGATCCCAGCGGGAAGGGGATTGAGCGGAGGAAAAAACAGCGCCCGTCCCTGTTTTTTTACACATTTCTTGCTTTGGAGAGAAATAGCTCCGGTCCCTGTTTTCGTTCCCTTTTGCGAGCGAGGATAGGACGGTGGAAAGAGGGATGGCGGTGGCGCCTCGCTTTTTGGCGCCGCCTTCGGTCGAGTCGATGACCCGGCAATGCGTGGTGGTGAAGTCGCGTTCGAATTGCTGCAGATACGTGAAGAGACGCTCCTCCGTGTACATCGGGTTTCCTTGGTGGTCTTCGATGCAG
>JAPLNB010000373.1 GCA_026693085.1 Planctomycetota bacterium
GGACGCTGCGCCGATGGCGGCAAGGGCGTTGGCGAAGGTGCACGCCAGCCATGTCCGCGGGCTTGGCCGATCACCCCTGGTCGTTGCGGGAGTGGCTGTCATACCCGGTCATCGGCCTCTCCACTTGAGGGGGGCACGAGGCATCTCCGTCCCCTAACAATTCCCGCCATTTTTTAGTTGACATTGCCACTCCTCTGTGGTATAATACCTCCGTGGCAGGCCGGACGCGGTCCCCCTGCCGGGTCGGGGGGCAAATCCCCTCTTCCAGGCTCTTTGACAATTTCATTCCGCACCGCCTCAGCCCCAATCGCCCGCTCATATGCTCGCCGGTCGCTAGGTGTCGGTTTTGGTCGTTTTCGGTCGTTTTTGGTCGTTTTCGGTCGGTTTGTGGTCGGTTTTGGTCGGTTCTGCACGGTTCTATCAAACAGAAAACCACTCAACCCCCCTTTCCAGCTCATCTTATGCTTTTACCCCCCCCTCCGCCAAACTCTTTTCCCCCTCCCATGGCCCGATACTGCCTCCAAACACTTCCCCTCACCCCATCCATACCCCCGCTTCCCTCCCGACAAAACGAACCCATTTCCCCCGCAACTCCTTCACCCATCCTCCCCCCACATTGATTTTCCCGTTCGCTTCCCCTAATTACCCCACAATGGCGTCCTTGCCCTCTCAACCCGACATCGACCTGCCCTGGTACGCAGACGGCCTCAACTTCACCTGCCAGCAATCCGGCCACTGCTGCACTGGCGGCCCCGGCTACGTATGGATCACCCTCGAAGAAATCCACCGCCTCGCACAACACCTCCACCTCGCTCCAGACGAAGTCATCCATGAATACTGCCGAAATATCGGCGACCGCTACAGCCTCAATGAAAACCGCAACGCCCAAGGCCACTACGACTGCGCCTTCCTTACCGACGAACAACCCAAGTCCCAAAACCCTCGCTCCCTCACCGTCCTGCACCCCCGCAGTATCTGCACCATCTACCCCGTCCGCCCGCTCCAATGCCGCACCTGGCCCTTCTGGGACGGTCCCCTCGCCAGCAAACAAGCCTGGAACCTCGCCGCCCAGCGCTGCCCCGGCATCAACCAGGGCAAACATTATTCCCGCTCCCAAATCGAATCCCTCCGCCAAGCCACCGACTGGCCCCCCAATCCCCCGACCTCCGCCCCCGACAAACCCTGACCCTCCCCCATTCGAAAACTAAGAATCGGAAATCGAAAATCCCCCGCCCATGGTAAAATCTACTACTGTGCCGTGCTTGACAGCCCGGCCATTGGGCTATGCACTACCACTCGATGCCTAAGAAGGTCTTCATCACGGCTGCCGAGGTCAGTGGCGATCAGCACGCCTCACAGCTCATCCACGGCCTGCGCCAGCTCGACCCTTCCCTCATCATCGAAGGCCACGGCGGTCCCGAAATGGCCCGCGCTGGCGCCACCGTTCACAAAGAAACCACCTCCGGCGCCGCCATGATTCACCAAGCCATCGCTCGCGCCGGCGAAATGTGGCGACTCTTCCGCTGGACCCGCCAATACTTCGAACAGAACAAACCCGACCTCCAGATCTGCGTCGACTCCCCCGCTATGAACTTCCACTTCGCCCGCATCGCCCACGAACGCGGCATCCCCGTCCTCTACTACATTGCACCCCAACTCTGGGCCTGGCGCGAAGGCCGAATGCACAAACTCCAAAAATGGGTCGACCAGGTCGCCTGCATCCTCCCCTTCGAAGAAGATTACTTCCGCCAGCACGGCGTCAACGCCACCTTCGTCGGCCACCCCCTCTTCGATCAGCTCCCTCCACAGCGCGGCCCCGCCCGCGGCCCTCGCTTCCCCGACCGCCCTCCCATCATCGGCCTCCTCCCCGGCTCCCGACGCTCCGAAGCCCTCGCCAACTTCCCCCACCTCCTCGACGTTGCCGAACAAGTCCGCGCCGCCTTCCCCAATATCCACTACCTCGTCCCCACCACCCCAGCCACCCACCCGGTCGTCGAACGCATGGCCCGCAACGTCCCCAACCTCGATTTCGCCGTCAATCAGTTCGACCAGATCGTCCCCCAGTGCGACCTCTGCCTCACCGTCTCCGGAACCGCCACCCTCCACGTCGCCGGCTACGGCATCCCCATGATTGTCGTCTATCGCTCCAGCCGCATGCTCTGGAACCTCATCGGCCGCTGGCTTGTCAAAACCCGAACCTACACCCTGGTCAACCTCCTCGCTCCCGGCCGCCAGCACATCGTCCCCGAATACATCCCCTGGCTCGGCTCCAGCCGCCCCGTCGCCGACCACGTCATCGACTTTCTCCGCCACCCCGAAAAAATGGCCCAGCAACAATCCAGCCTCGCCAAAATGATCCAGAACCTCGATCAGCCCGGCGCCTCGAAAAAAGTCGCCCAGCTCGCACTCGACATGATGCAGCACCAACCCCACGCCGAGACCTGCCCCGCTCCCCTTCCCCCCCTTTCACCAATCGGCAATTGACAATTGCCAGTTCTCAATCATCAATGTCCGCCGCGTCTCCCCCATCTTGCCAACCCCCCTCCCAGACCCCACAATACTCCCCATTAATGTTCTTCGTCTAACCCACAGGGAGAATCTCATGAAACACCGCTCGATCGCTCTCTTCCTCGTCCTGATCCTCATTGCCCCATTCGCCCGTGCCGCCGACCTCGCCCTCAAACCCAACGACACCGTCGCCGTCTGCGGCGACTCCATCACCGAGCAAAAAGAATACTCCGTTTTCATCGAAGACTACCTCCTCATGTGCCAACCCGCCGCCAGCATCCGCGCCGCACAGTTCGGCTGGGGCGGCGAAACCTCCTGGGGTTTCCTCTCACGCATGGCCAACGACGTCCTCTGGCTCAAACCCTCCGTTGTCACGACCTGCTACGGCATGAACGACGGCGGCTACGGCCCACTCAACCCCGACCGCGCTAAACAATACAAAAACGCCCAACGCGGCATCGTCCAACTCTTCAAAGGCGCCAACACCCGCGTCATCATCGTCGGCTCACCCGGCTGCGTTGACGCCGACACCTCCTTCCGCGGGAACACCGAACAGGCCGCCGTCTACAACAAAACCCTCGCCTCCCTCCGCGACATTGCCCAGGAAACCGCCCGGCAGGAAGGCGTCCTCTTCGCCAATGTCTACGACCCCATGATCGACGCCATGACCAAAGCCAAAGCCAAGTACGGCAAGCAATACCACCTCGCCGGCGGCGACGGCATCCACCCCGCCAAGAACGGCCAACTCGTCATGGCCTACGCCTACCTCAAAGCCATGGGCTGCGACGGAAACATCGGCACTTTCACGGTCGACCTCAAAGCCACCGCCACCGCCTCCGACGGCCACAAAATCCTCTCCTCCCAGAACGGCTCCGTCGAACTCGAATCCTCCCGCTACCCCTTCTGCTTCTTCGGCAACCCCTCAGACCCTAACGCCACCACCGGCGTCATCGAATTCCTCCCCTTCAACGACGAACTCAACCGCCTCACCCTCATCGTTAAAAACGCCGACGCTGACCGCCTCAGAATCACCTGGGGCAACACCACCAAGGAATTCCCCGCTTCCGCCCTCGAAAAGGGCATCAACCTCGCCGCTGAATTCCTCGATAACCCCTTCTGCAACCAGTTCAAAAAGGTCGAGCAGGCCATCCGAATCCAGCAAAACTATGAAACCCCCCTCCACAAGCAGCTCCTCCACGACTTGCCCATGTACCAGAACGCCGCCCCCGAGGAATCCGAATCCATCGCCCGCATCGCCGCCGCCGTCCAGAAGAAAGACGCCGCCCTCGCCGCTGCCTCCAGCGCCGCCGTCACCCCGGTAAAACACACCATCAAAATCGAACCCGTGAAGTAGCCTCCCGACCGCATAACACCCAGGGAGCTTGCTCCCTGGGTTTTCTGATGCGCCGCACCCCAACTCACCAATAACAAGTAACCCATAACAAATCCCCCACCGATCCCTGCCCCTTTCTGCTACACTCCCGCCATGCGTCACCCCACCATCCTCCTCTGCCTCCTCTGCCTCGCCGCCACCACCCAACCCGCCACCCAACCCAGAATCCGCCCCTACGCCATCGCCCCCACCGCCCCCCTCAACCCCACCGAAAAACCCATCGCAAAACCCCCCACCTACTCCCACATCCGCGTCGAATTCAACGGCATCGAAAAGGACTCCCGCGTCCCCGCCAATCTCTACATCCCCATCAATAACCGGCCCAGACACCCCGCCGTTCTCCTCCAATATGGCTCCGGCGGCAACAAAAACACCAACTACATCGTCTTCCTCGGCCAGCAATTCGCCAATGCCGGCTTCGTCGTCCTTACCATCGACATCCCCAACAAAGGCGACCGCAAGAATCCCAACGCCCCCAAGTCCCTCATCCCCCTGCAAACCAACTTTCTCCAAACCCTCGGCGACTACTCCCGCGCCACCGACTACCTCCTCACTCGCCCCGATGTCGACCCCAACCGCCTCGCCTACGTCGGCATCTCCTGGGGTGCTATCACCGGCATCGTCTACGTCGCCCACGACCCCCGCATCAAACTCATGGCCTCCATCGTCGGCGGGGGAAACTTCACCGGCTGGTTCAACGGCAACCTCCCCCCCGAAACCCGCGCCGCCGCCCAGGCCACCGATCCCATCTACCACATCGCCCAAATCGCCCCCCGCCCCCTTCTGCTCCTGAACGTGACCAAGGACCAGCTCATCCCACGCTTCTTCTCCGACTCCCTCCACAACGCCGCCCCACCCAACGCCAAAAAAATCTGGCTCGACACCGACCACCTCTTCAGCACCATCGACCGCCAAGACCTCGGCCGAACCGTCATCGGCTTCGTCACCGACAACCTCCCCTACCAGTAAAGCGATTCCCGATTGGCTGAAAAAGGGGATAGGTCCAATATCTCCCGCCCGGTGATGTGGGAGGATGGAGGCCGCAAGGCCTCCTCCTACCCAATTCTGACCGTGGATTGTGCGCGAGTCGCTTAGCTGGGGATGTTCACCCACTGGCCGGTCTTGGCGCTGGTGAGGACGGCTTCGCAGACCTTCTGCGTCTCCAGAGCGTCGCGGAAAGTGGGGCGGGCGGGTTTGCCGGTAGCGAGGCCTTCCAGGAAATCCGCGATCTGATGCACGAAGCTGTGTTCGTAGCCGATCTGCAATCCAGGCACCCACCACTTTTTCATGTACGGTTGATCGCCGTCGCTGACGTGAATCGACCGCCACCCGCGGATGATGCCTTCGTCACGGTGATCAAAATACTGCAGGCGGTGCAGATCGTGCAGGTCCCAGCGGATCGAGGCCTTTTCGCCGTTGATCTCGAATGTGTAAAGAGCCTTGTGGCCGCGGGCGTAACGCGTGGATTCGAAGTTGCCCAGCGACCCATTGTCGAATCGGCAGAAGAACGTGCAGGCGTCGTCGATGCCGACGGGCTCGACCTTGCCGGTCTCGACGTTCTTGCGCTCCTTGATGAATGTTTCGGTCATGGCGTTGACGCACTTGATCGAGCCGTTCTGCCAGATCGCCGTGTCGATGCAGTGGGCCAGCAGGTCACCGGTGACGCCCGAGCCGGCCGCCTTCACATCCAGCCGCCAGGTCGCCATGCCACCCTGCGGCACGTCCGTCGAAATCGTCCAGTCCTGGAGGAAGTTGGCGCGGTAGTGGAAGATCCGTCCGAGCCGCCCCTGGTCGATCAGTTGCTTCGCCAGCGTCACCGCGGGCACCCGGCGATAGTTGAACGAGACCAGGTTGGGCACCTTGGCCTTTTCAACCGCGTCCACCATCTCCTTGGCCTGGGCGACGTTCAACGCCAACGGCTTTTCGCAGATGATCATCTTGCCGGCCTTGGCGGCGGCCAGCGCAACCTGGGCGTGCATGTTGTTCGGCACGCAGATCTCGATCAGGTCGATGTTCTTGTCTTCGACGACCTTCTTCCAGTCGGTCGTATACGATTCATAGCCCCACTTGTCCGCGAACGCTTTCGCCTCCGCCTCGACCAGGCCGCAGACGGTCTTCAGCACCGGCCTGTATTCCAGGTCGAAAAAGTTGTTCACCTTGCGGTGCGCGTTGGAGTGCGTACGGGCCATGAACCCATAACCGATCATTCCGATGTTGATGTTCTTTGCCATTTTCCGGTCTCCCGTGTCGTGAGGGTCTGTTTTGTGTGTGATTGCTATGCCTGCCAGCCGTGCTGTTCGCGGACACTGAGCATGGCGGCGAGGATATCGTTCCAGGTCTTCGGGTTCATCATCACCGCGTTGGGGAACATGCAGCCATCCCAGCAGACGTGCTTGAATGCCTTGGTGAGGTTGCCCTTCTCGTCGCGCATCCAGAAGCCGGCGTATTTGGCGATGTCGAGCTTGCCATTAACGTCGGACGCCAGGCAGTGCCGCCCCGTCTTGTCGTGCGTGCCCGAGCCTTTCACCGTGGCATCGTTCTGTGCAATGTGCAGGTCGATCGTCCATGGCCGAAGCGATGCCGTCAGCTTTTTCATCGCCTCATCCAGCTTGCTCTTGTCCTTCCAGTCATACCCAGGCGGCAGAATCGCATCCTGCGGTGCGTTGTAACCCATGGTGTAGAGCAGGGTGTGAGCCATATCGGCCTGGAAACCCAGGGTCTGCGGGCGACCAACCATCTCCAGAAGCTTGACCATGTTCTTCCAGGAGTGCATGCCGCCCCAGCAGATCTCACCTTCAGCCGCCAGCCTCTCGCCAAAGCTCTCCGCCACGCCGCAGGCCTCGCGGAACGTGTCGGCGATCTTTTTTTGGTTGCCTTCGGGGTCCTTATCCCAATCGGCCGGGCCACAGGCCGAGTCGATGCGGATAACGCCATAGTTGCGGACGCCGAGTTCCCTGAGCTTCTTGCCGATGCGGCAGGCCTTGCGAACCTGGGTGACGAAATTCTTGCGATCTTCCGGCCCGCCCATCGCCGAACCACCGCCGGTGGGCGGCCAAACGGGCGCCACGAGTGACCCGATCGCCAGCTTCTTGGCGCGGAACTTGTCCGCCAGTTTCCTCAGCCCGTCATCGTCGATATCAATGCTGATGTGCGGGTCGAAGAGAAACAGGTCCATGCCGTCGAACTTCGCGCCATTAACCGTGGCGGCGGCGGTCAGATTCATCATCGTGTCCAGGTCAATGCAAGGCTCGGCGCCGGGGCTGCCCTTGCCGACCAGGCCTGGCCACGCAGCGTTGTGCAGTTTCGGGTAATTGTTGGCCATGATGTTCTTGACTCCTGATGTAAGGTCCGCATCGCGGACCGTTTTGCCGTTATCCATCGGTCCGCCATGCGGACCCTGCCATTGATTTACAGCTTGATTCCGCCTTTGTACTTCAACTCCGGCGCATCCGGGTTCACTTCCGGCCCGAAGTACCGCAGCGCCACCAGCGGCTCCGTGGCGGATGTGTTCTCGAACACCACGCCGGCCTTGGCGGCGTCCTCGGTGCAGAAAACCTCGTCATCGGTCAGCTCGTGGAAGCCGATCATCTTCGGGCAGTTCAGCGTCAGCTTGTTCATCTTGCCCTGCCCTTGCACGAGCGTGAAGCCATAGGCGCCCTTGTCCTTAATCGTGATCTTCATGCCGGGGTCGATGGTCAGTTCCTTGGCGGTGAACAGTTGCTGGCCGCGGACCTTGCCGTAGACAATCCACTGATCGACGTAGCCTTCCTTCTCGGTCTTGGCGACGGGGATGGGCTCGAGGTGGTGGTTTTCCCAGAAATACGGATCGACGTTGGCTTCCCAGTCGAGCTGCTCGACGATGAAGTCAAGATCCTGGTGCTTGTTCTCGGGCATGTCTTTCACGAGCAGCGACCAGGGGACTTCGCGGCCTTCGACGAGCGACTGATACATGCCGAACACGTCCGAGCCCCACTGCGGCTCATACGTGCACAGCGAACCCGGGGCGTGCAGGATGCTGGGGCCGACGAGCCAGCCGGAGCCAGGCTTCAGGCGGTAGGCGGGGGTCAGATCGAGAAGGCCGTTGTCGCCGGTGTTCCAATTCTCCAGGCATTTGCGGACCTGGGCCTTGGTCACGCCGGGGAACAGGCCGAAGAAGGTGTACGGGAAGTTGTTGCCGACGTTGTTGTGCTGTTTGGGGAAGAAGTATGACTCGGGCTTGCCTTCGCGCCCGACCAGGGCCGCCTCTTCTTTGCTCTGATGCATGTGATGCGGAATCGGGCCCATGTTGTCAAAGAACTTGGAGTAGACCGGCCACTTCTTGTGCTTGGAGAACATCGCCTTGCCGATCAGGTCCGCGCCGGCTTCTTCGACAGCGTCCTTGAGCGTGAATCGCTCATTGCCATTGACGACGTAGCTGAGGCCTTCGTCGGGGGTGCGGTTTTCGTTGGCGGCGGGGGTGGTGGAAGCGAACCAGCGCTCGTCGATGCCGCCGCGATTCAACCCAAAAGCGTAGAGGTCTTCGGGCTTGAGCTTGAGGCGCTTGCCGGGCTGAAGGAACGATCGGGGAACCCAGCACGGTGCGAGCTTCAGGAGGCCGCCGCTCTTTTCCAGGGCCGTCTCCACGCCCTTCTTCACGTTGCGGGTGTTGGTCTTGAGTTCGTTCACTGTTTTCGCCGCCATAAAGTTGCCCTTTCCATTAATGTGTACACGTCAGCTATCGCCGCTGAAAATGTGGTGGAGATTCTACTCGACGGGCGGCCGGTGGGAAACCAGGGGGCAAATCGCCTTGTAGACCCCGTTGAGCCAGTCTTGGGTGTCCGAGGCGTACCACCGGGAAAACCTGCGATCGGACGGGCCGCCGCACAGGTTCGTGTGGATCCGTTCTTCCGCTAGATCGGTAACCATGTGAAACGACGGGGTGACGGCGACGAGTCGGCCGTGGCTTTGGAAAACCTGCGCCTGATGCACGGTCGCTCGCCCGCCGTGCAGGCGGTATGGACCCCTGTCAAATCCTAAGAACCCCGGCAGCTTGCCCTGAAACAGGATGTGACGCAGGGTTATCTGGAGTCTGTCGCCCCAGGCGAGTGGCTCTACTTTCATCGCACGCGCCAGCGCCCGGCGGTACAAGTCCTCTCGGCTCACGCCGCCGAACCACGGGGACTGCTCCGAGAGCAGCACGCGATCCAGGTTGGCAAAGAAAGCGGCGACCATGCTCGTTTGGTGCACCAGGAAGTCGCCAACGCCGGTACCGATGCCGTTCTGGCGAAACATTTCCTGGAGCAACGCGCCGTAGAACTCCTCGAACAGAGATGCTCCCTGTGAGTTGGCGGGATAGCGGCAGTCCCAGTTCCTCAGAATCTGCCCCTGGCGCGTATCCGGCAGCAGGGGGCGTAGAATACCCATGAACTGCTCGGCCTGGAGTGAATAGTCGTCGTTCTGGATCGCGAACATGTCGGCGACCGTCAGGCCCGACCTGCCGGCCAGCAGCGAGCGGATTTGTTCGGCCCGGTGATTGCCCATGGCCATCGTGATGGGCTTCTCCCGGCCAAAGGCGTTGAGGTCGTTGTTGGCGGTGATGAAGAACCCTTCATCGGGGTTCAGACACCTCGGCAGATCCTCGGGCGGAACAAAGCCGGACCAGTCGTTCTCCTTCTTCCACCCCGGCAGGGGCAAAAAGCCATTGGCGCCCTCACGACGACGGGGCATCAGCCCGGACATCTGGTAGCCGATGTTGCCGTGCCGGTCGGCCAGAACCCAATTCCACGCCGATTCCACTTTGCCCAGCAGGTTCATTCCTTGCTGGACATCAGTCGCGTGGAAGATGTCGGCGAAGGTGCAGATCGAAGCTTCACCGGTGCCGCTGCCCGACCATCGCGTGGCCAGGTAGTATCCTTCCCGGAACGGATCGCCATCGAGCACGCCGTGCTCGTTTTCATAGATCGTTGTCTCGACGGGCGGCTTGCCTTTGACGCGGATCACCTCCTTCCGCAGCCGCGGCGGCACCCATTGATCCGGCTCGCGGAAGCACTTGCCGTCGCGGCAGCGCTCCACCCATGAATCGACCGCGTCCATGAATGCGTACGTCACGCCCCAAGCCAAATCCGGCGTTCGGCCGATGAGGATCGCCGGCAACCCGGGCATGGTCGCACCCATGGCATAGCGGCCGAACGCCTTCAGCGCGATCTCGTACCAGATGCACGGCAGCCGGTTGGTCTCCAGGTGCGGGTCATTGGCCAGCATCGGCTTGCTCGAAGCGGTCTTGCTGCCCGATACCACCCAGTTGTTGGAGGCCATCATCCGCGGCAGCGCAACACTCCATCGCACCGCCTCCGGCACAATGCGATGCCCAAGCCGGATCTTGCCAATCAGCTCTTCATCCAGTCCCGACAGGATGCCCGGGAACAATTCCTCCAGCATCGGTCGAGGTATTCCTGCCTGGACCATCTGGATCAGCAGCCGCTCGATGTCGGCCTGCGACTGGGCAAGCGACAGATAGCCCGTCAGTCGCATCAACACGATCGAATCCGCGATCGTCCACGGATCGGGCCGATATCCCAGCAGCCGCAGTTCCCACGGAATGCGCTGGGCAAACGCCGCGTTCGCGCCGTCACAGTAGGCAGCGTAAAGCCGACGTACACGCTCCGGCAGGCGCGCGGCAACCTGCGCAGCAGCGTCTCCCCAGTTCATCTGCCGAAAAAACACGTCCGCTTCCAGCATCGCGCCGCTGGAATCCAGATACTCGCTGGCCTGCCCGCGACCGAGAATCCGCATCAGCAGCATTTGCATGCCCCGGTCGTGCGCGTGCCAGTGGCCCATGCCCCAATAGAGCCCGGCTTCGTCGGCGGCGCGCACGTGTGCAATGCCGTGCTCGTCCCTCGCCAAGAGAGGTTGGTCGCTCGCGATTCGCGTCATTTCATGGCTTGGGCTTGGGGACGCGATTGAGGTAGTCCTTCTCCCAGGCATCAACGCTTTGGCCTTCGCGGAGTTGGCCGATGCCGAACTTGCGGACGTCGGCCATGAAGCTCGCGAACTCCGGCCCGTCCGTCGGCTTCCGCGCCAGCTTCACATACCGCAGGCCCAGCCGCGCTTTGGCGACGTACTCCTTGGCCGTCGCGTTGCCCTCTGCCAGCTTCTCCGCCTCGTCAAACAGCTTGTCGCCCTCCACAAGCACCTCTGCCGACATGTAATGCACGGCCGGCGGATCGAAAATGAAGAAATGCCGATTCGGATCGCGGGCCTTCTCATGCAGCAGATCAAACCACTTCCGCATCGGTCCCTTCGCCGGCCCGTACACGTTCTCCATCCACTCGTTCACCAGCGCATCGCTGTCCCGCGCCGGCTCCCACAGCAGTTTCGCCATCACATACGACCGCAATTCCGCATCCGATCCGCCTCCGCCCGGCCCATACGCCCCTTGGAAGAAAATGCCCTTCACACCGGATCGTTGATACAGCCTCAAGTCCGCCGGGAACTCATCGAAATCCGGAAACGGCATCAGGTAATTCGCGAAATTCGTGTTGTAGTGCCAGATGTACAGCGTATCGGTGATCTTCGCCCACTCCGCCAGGTTCTTCACGAATGCGACGCTCGCTTTGTGCGAGCATTTCTCGTAAGCATGCCCCTCGCACACCGAAATCGGGCACAGCCTCACCCGAACGTTCTTCCGCGGCACGATCCCCTTCGGCGGTTCTTCCGTGAACTGATATGCCAGCGTGTCGATCAATTTGCCCGGGTTTTCCTTCTCGATGGCCTCTGCGACCTGGTTCACAAACCACAGGTACAACCCCGAATGCACCCCGCCGTACTTCGCCTCGATCGCCTTGCAGTTGTCGCATTCGCAGAATTCGTAGCAGTCGTTCTGCGAAACCGAGTAGATCGTCGCGTCCGGCCTTTCCTTCATCCACTGCCGCACCTTCTCGATCGTCAGCTTCAACACCTCCGGGTTCGACAGACACCGCTGCCGATACCCGTCCCTGCGCTGGCCCTTGATCAGCGGGAAATACTCCGGGTGAGTCTTGTACAGCGGCGGCGGGATCAGCGTGTCGAACGAGTGTACGAACGGGTGATACTTGATCTTCCCGCCGGTCGATTCATCCAGATTCTCCGAATTCCCGTTGAACCGCATGCGGGCGGCCCAATCCCGGTTGAACGCCTCGGTGAAAAACGCCTCCCGATACTCAAACGCCGGCACTTGACGCTCATCCAGGATTGGGAAGGTGATGGCTTGTTGTTTGGGGGTGACCGTCACCTTCGGCGTGTACCACCGCACCCCCAGCTTCTCCAACAGCGACGTGCACCCATACATCGTTCCCCGCACCCGGCTGCCGACGATGACGATGTGGTTGCCGACGGTCTTGATGATGAATCCGTCGGGGCCGAGGCCGTCGTCTGCCTTCACGCCCAGTTCGTCGGTGTATCGCGATCGGCCGACGAGGATCGCGGATTTCGGCAACGGTTCAGCGTCGGTCACAATCGGCAGCGACACGCCGCTCATGAGCTTCAGATGCGCGCGGATCTCCTCCGCCCCGCGTTCTTCCGAGGCCGACGCCTCCCTGGACAGCACCACGCTGCATGCCGACGCCCCATCGCGCACCAAAGGCACGCCCGGCGCCTCGCCGGCAAAGGCGCAATGTACGGACAGGACGATGACGCTTGTGATGAGAATGAGTTTAGACATGGCCCGTTCATGATAACCTCAGACCCCACTCGATTCCCAGCCAAAGAACACCGAGCAAAAAAGATCCGCGGCCCAAGCACTCGCCTGGGCCGCGGAGATTCGATGATCCGGAAACGATGCGTTCTTCCGGCTATCTTCCCGCCGGCCCGCGTTCACCCGGCGCCGGGCGAACTTTTCCATCGCGCCGCCACCGAAGGAATCCCTCGATCGCTTCATATTCCGCCAGGCCGAGCTTGTCATAAAGCACCGCCGTGCCGCGGTTGCGGTCCTCCGCCCTCTGCCAGAACTCCCTCGGGTCGTTGGGCCCCGGGAACAGCGCCCGATCCTTCTGCGACTCGTGCTTGAAGATCGCCATGCGCTTACGCGACAGCTCATCGGGGCTGAGCGGCACCGCCATCTCGATTTCGTCGATGCCCCACTCCTGCCATGCCCCGCGATACAGCCACACGTCGCACTGCTTCACCCACTCGCGGTCGCGCAGTCGATCCAGCGCCGCGAAAACGCCGGCCAGGCACACGCGATGCGTGCCGTGCGGGTCGGACAGATCGCCCGCCGCGTAGATCTGGTGCGGCTCCACCTCTTCCAGCAGCTTGACGATGATCTGGATGTCCTGCTCACCGATCGGCTTCTTGCGGACGCGTCCGGTTTCGTAGAACGGCATCTCCAGAAAGTGAATGTTCTGCTCCTTAACCCCGGAATACCTCGCCGCCGCCCGCGCTTCGGTGCGGCGGATGGCGGATTTGATCTGCTGAAGCTCAGGGCTGTCCACCTCGCCAGGCCTTTTCGCTCGAACGAAGTTCTCCACATGCTGTTCCAATCGCTCGGCCATCTCCGCGGGCATCTTGAACATCCGCATGAACTCCGCGACGAAGTCCGTATGCCGGACCGCCGCCGCATCCCAGACCGCGATGTTGCCGGAGGTCTGGTAAGCCACGTGAACGTCGTGGCCATGCTCGCAAAGGCGGATGAGCGTCCCGCCCATCGAGATCACGTCATCGTCCGGATGCGGGCTGAAGAGCACCACTTTCTTCGGGAATACGATCGGCTTGCCGTGCTCGTCGGTCTGCCCCGGCTTGCCGCCCGGCCATCCCGTGATCGTGTTTTGCAGTGACCGGAAGACCTCAATGTTGATGTCATACGCCCCGCCGCGCGCCGAAAGCAGGTCTTGGAGGCCGTGTTCGTTGTAGTCTTCCTCCGTCAGTTTCAGCACCGGCTTCTTCAGGCTCTGCGCCAGCCAAGTGCTGGCTTTGCGCGTCATCCTCGTGTCCCAGGTGAGGCCAAACTCCTCGATATTCCCCAGCAGCCACGGCGTCTTGCACCGCGTCAGGTCCGCCGCAGCCGCCTGATCAGTTACGATCAGGGCGTTGGGGTGTTGCTGGAGGTAGGAGGCCGCGACCGACGGCGAGACGTCGCCTTCGATCGCTCGGCGGAGCACCGCGGACTTGTGCTCGCCCCACGCCAGCAGGACCACGCGCTTAGCGGAGAGGATCGATTCGACGCCCATGGTCAGTGCTTTTTTCGGCACGTTCCATTCGCCGAAGAAATCGCTGGCGGCGTCCATGCGCGTCACCACGTCCAGCGTGATCAATCGCGTCCGGCTGTCGCGAGGGCTCCCAGGCTCGTTGAAGCCGATGTGACCCGTTCGGCCGATGCCAAGGATCTGAAAATCAACCCTCCCGGCGTCCTTGATCCACTGCTCGTATTGCTGGCAGTACTCCGCCACCTTCTCCCGCGCCACCGTGCCATCCGGGATGTGCACGTTCTTGTCTTCGATGTCGATGTGATCGAACAAATGCTCCCGCATGAACCGGCTGTAGCTCTGCAGATCCTCCGGCCCCATCGGGTAATACTCGTCCAGGTTGAACGTCATCACGGCCTTGAACGACAGCCCCTCCTCGCGGTGCAGGCGGATCAGCTCATCGTACACGCTCGTCGGCGTCGATCCCGTCGCCAAACCCAGCACCGTGTGCTTCCCCTGCTTGGCTCGCGAACGGATCAGATCCGCGATCTCCCTGGCCACCGCCTGGCTGGCGGCTTGGCTCGATGCGTATACGGTCACTGGCACACGCTCCAGCGCCGTAGCGGCGCTCCGCGCCGCGCTGCCTGTTTTGCCTGCAATTATGGGTACGTTCATGGCTGGCAGACTATCCAGTTTCTCGGCAGGATCAACCCATGAGCCCGCTGCCGACACTCGGCGGCATTGTGGCTTGCGAATATGATCCTTATCGAAAGGATGAGCTTGTCAGCAATTATGATAGGCTGTGTGTTGAGCGTTAGGCGGACATGAAATACCTCGGCATCGACATTGGCGGCGCATCGGTGAAGCTTGCGGCGGTGGATCAGGGCCGCGTGCTGTGGTCCGGACAAAGCGATCCCTATAGCCGGCCGGATACCCAGCAGTTGATCCAGGCGATTCGCTACGCCGCGGCAGGGCGAACCGCTCACGCCGACGGCGTGGGCCTCTGCGTCCCCGGCCTGCTGGATGAAACCCAACGCGCCGTCGCCCTCTCTGTGAACGTCCCTGGCCTGAATGGAATCAACCTCGACGCCTTGATTTCCGCGGCGCTGGGCACCGGCCTGGGGCAGGTTATGGTCGTCCACGACTCCATTGCCACCGCGTATGACATCTGGTCGCAACGGCATCTCACCGGCCGGATGCTGGCGCTGGCCATCGGAACCGGCATCGGCGCGGCGGTGCTCGACGACGGAAAACCACTCCATGTCGATGGCGAATCGCCCGGCCACTTCGGCCAACTCGACGTCTCCATTGCCGGCCACGACGTCATGGGTCCTGATGGCGGTGCGGGCTCGCTGGAAGGCTATTTCGGCGCCCCCGCCCTGATCAAACGCTTCGGCGGTAATCTTGACTCGGTCCTGCCCACCCTTCGCGGCGACGAAGTGCCTTTTCACGCGCTGGCCCGTGCCATTCGCATCGCCCACGCCATCTATCGGCCGCATCACGTCGTCCTGGCCGGCGGCATCGGCATCCGTCTGGCGCATGCCCTGCCTCGGCTCCGTGAGCTGATCGAAACGAACCTGTCCAGCATTGCCCGGCCCGGGTGGACGCTTTGGACCGGCGATTCTGATTTCCATGCCGCCGTCGGCGCCGCCAAACTCGCCGCGGCCGCCGCAGCATAATGCCCGGCGGGTGGTTTACGGCAACGGTTCGCCCCGGGCTGCCTCAAGCAGCCGATACCAGTCCTCGCGGTCAATGTCCACCTCGTCGGCCTTGGTTGCGTCCTTGATGTGCTCCGGCTTCGTCGATCCCACGATCGGGATGATGCCGCTGGGGTGTTTCAGCAGCCACGCCAACGCCATGACCGTCCGGCTCACGCCATACGCCTTGGCCAACTCATCCAGCAATTTCTGCACCCCCAGCATTACCTTCCGCCGCGGGTGATCCTCTTTGACCACGCCGCCCGTTCCCAAAAATCCACCCCCCAGCGGGCTCCACGACAAGGGTGTGATCTTCTCCGTCAAACACTGGTCCAGCGTCCCATCAGAGAAGCAATTCAACCGTCCCAGATGGATCTCCACCTGGTTCACGATCAACGGCGACGAGCAGACGCTTTGTAGCGCCGTCAGTTGTGAGGGCAGGAAGTTGCTCACGCCGAATTCGCGCACTTTCCCCTGCTTCTTGAGCTTCTCGAACACCGCCCCCACTTCCTCCGGGTTCATCAGCACATCCGGCCGATGGAGTAGGTAGATGTCGATCCGCTCCACGCCCAGCCGCTTCAGCGACCCCTCGCACGAGCGGAGGATATGTTCCGCCGAAAAGTCGTAGCGGTGCGGCGACGTCGGCTTGGGGTCCCGCGCAAAACGGATCCCGCACTTGGTCGCGATCACGATCCGCTCTTTCATTCCCCGCACATCCTTCAGCGCCAACCCATGGATCGCCTCGCACTCGCCGCGCCCGTAGATGTCCGCGTGGTCGAACAGCGTGTACCCCGCCTCATACGCCGCGACGATCGCCTTTTTCCCCGCCGCGATTTTCTCCGGCGTCACCTCCTTAGGCTCCCACGTCCCCGCCACCCGCATGCACCCATACGCCAACCGTGTCGATACCAGCCTGCTCTTGCCGATTCTCTGGGTTCTCATGTCGTGTTTCCTTATCCCTTAGAGCAGCGTGTCGAACCCCGCCGCACGGAAGTGCCGATCGTTCGTGAACGCCTCCGCAAAGCCCAGCCGGCGCATCACGGCAAAACGAGATATACGCGCCTCATGGTTGATGCTCGTCGTGCCGCTCCGCCAGATCGGTGGTATTCGTCTCATAGCTGCGGGAAAGCACTCCACTGGTCGCTTGCCAGAAGCCGCTTCCAATTCGCCGCGCTTGTCACTCCCCCACGCCCAATGGCCCCCCGCCCCGCCTCCGCGAACAATCCCCCCACCGACAGGAACACGCCACCTTGAACATCGCCATCCTCGCCGCCGGTGCCGCGCCCGAAACCAGGCAATGACCGCTCAGATCTGCTAAACTACCGCTCGTGGCCTATGATGATCTGATCTTCCGCGTGCACGCGATCCAGCGCATGTTTGATCGCGGCATCAGTGAAACACACGTGCGAGATGTGCTTGAGCACGGCGAGGTGATCGAAGCTTATCCTGATGACTTGCCGTATCCGAGTCGGCTGATGTTGGGCCACTGCGGCGGACGCCCGGTGCATGTCCTCGCCAGCGACGACCCCGATGCCGCAGCGACCACCGTCGTGACCGTCTATGAGCCAGACCCCAGCCGATGGGATCGTACGTTCAAACACAGGACGTGAGCAACTTATGCGATGCCACATCTGCAAACACGGCAACACACTCCCGGCCAACATAACCGTGACTCTGGAACGCGGCGGCGCGACTGTCGTCTTCCGCAACGTCCCCGCCCAGGTCTGCGACACCTGCGGCGAGCAGTACGTGGATGCACAAACGACATCGCGCCTGCTCGCTCAAGCCAACGATGCCGCCCGGTCTGGTGTCCAGGTCGAAGTCCGCGCCTACGCCGCCGCGTAGGTAATCACGCTAAAGCATTTCCCGATTGCCTGTACTCCTTCCAATATTGTCTTCCAGCAACGCGCCAACGTCGGGTGCCGGCCATGGCCGGCTACTTCACGCCCGCATACAATCCCCCCCTATGTCAACCAGGAGCACGCCACCTTGAACATCTGCATCCTCGCCGCCGGCGCCGCCGGCATGTACTGCGGAAGCTGCCTCCGCGACAATGCGCTCGCCGGCGCCCTCCTGCGCGCCCGCCATCGCGTTACCCTCGTCCCCCTCTACACCCCCCTGCGCACCGACGCTCCCACCGTCACCATCCCCCGCGTCTTCTTCGGCGGCATTAATGCCTGGCTCCAATACGCCAGCCCCGTTTTCCGGCATACGCCCCGGCTGCTCGACTGGCTCTTTGACCGCCCCTGGCTGTTGACGATGGCCGGCTCCTTCGGAGCTCAGACTCCACCCGCCAAGCTCGGCCCGTTTGTCCTCTCCATTCTCTCCGGCGAGCACGGTCCACAGATCAAGGAGCTCCGCCGGCTCGTCCGCTTCGTTGCCAATGATCTGCGGCCGCAGGTCATCAGCCTGCCCAATCTCATGTTCATCGGCATGGCCCGCCTGCTCCACCAGGACACCGGCGCCCCGATCGTCTGCGAGCTGACCGGCGAAGACATCTTCCTCGACGCCATGGCCGAGCCCTACCGCACACAAGCCCGCGACATCATCCGCCAACGCTCTTCCGACGTCGCCCGCTTCGTCGCCACCAGCTCCTACTACGCCGGCCGCATGAGCGATTACCTGGCCATCCCACGCGAGCAGATCCGCGTCGTCTACCCCGGCATTTCCCGCGATCACCTCCGCTCTATCGAAACCGAACCGGCCCCCAAAAACCGCCCGCCCACCATCGGCTACTTCGCCCGAATCTGCCCCGAAAAAGGCCTCGACAAACTCGTCGATGCCCTCCATCATCTCCACCGAATCCCCGGCCTGGCTCTCGTTCAACTCCGCGCCGCCGGCTACCTCGGCCTGGCCCACCGCGCCTGGTACGACGCCCTCCGCAAACGCATCGCCCGCGAAGGCCTCGCCCATGCATTCACCTACGTCGGCGAGGTCGATCTGCCCGGAAAGCTCGCCTTTCTCGACTCGATTGATGTCCTCTCGGTTCCCACTCCCTACCCCGAGCCCAAGGGCATTTATGTCCTCGAGGCCCTCGCCCGTGGCGTCCCCGTCGTCCAGCCCGACCACGGCGCTTTTCCTGAATTGCTCTCGCTGACCCACGCCGGCCTGCTCGTTCCGCCCGGCGATCCCCAGGCGCTGGCCGATGCACTGGCGACGCTGCTCACCGACCCCGCCCGACGCAGCCAACTCGCCCGTCATGGCCGCGACGCCGTCGCCGCTGCCTTCACCGATGATCACATGGCTGCCAAAATGCTCCAAATCTACCAGGATGTTCAGGCATGATCCCTCCAGCAACTATTGCATCACATCACTTGCAGGCAATCGACCTGTATAAGCAATACCCCACCCCCGCCGAGCCTTTGGTGGTCCTCCGCGGCGTCAGCCTCGACCTTGCCTCCGGCCAATCCCTCGCCATCGTCGGCCCCAGCGGCTCCGGCAAATCGACCCTCCTCAACATCCTCGGCACCCTCGACCACCCCACCAGCGGCTCGGTCCGCCTCAACGATTCCGACACCTCTTCTCTGAACGCCAATGGCCTGGCCCACTTCCGCGCCCAGCACATCGGATTTGTCTTCCAGGATCATCACCTGCTCCCGCAATGCACCGCGCTTGAGAATGTCCTGATCGCGCGCCTCGCCGCCTCGCGCGTCGGAGCCGCCGACATCGCCCGCGCCCAGAAACTGCTGAACCAGGTGGGATTGGGCCACCGCCTCACCCATCTGCCCGGCGAGCTTTCCGGCGGCGAACGCCAGCGCGTCGCCATCGCCCGCGCCATGATGAACCGCCCCTCTTTGCTGCTCTGCGATGAGCCTACCGGCAACCTCGACGCGAAGACCTCCCGCTCCATCGGCGAACTGCTCATCAGCCTCACCAGCGACAGCCTCACCATGCTCATCGTCGTCACCCACAACCTCCCCCTGGCCGACCGGCTCCCCCGGAAATTGAGAATGGACGAAGGGCAATTGATCGAGGCCTGACAATTCCCATGACCCGCACCCGCCTCATCCTCCGCAACCTCGTTTACTTCCGCGCTGCCAACCTCGCGGTCATCGCCGGAATGGCCGTCGCCACCGCCGTCCTCACCGGCGCCCTTTTGGTTGGCGATTCCGTGCGCGGCTCCCTTCGCACCCTCGCGCTGCAACGGCTCGGCCCCATCGACCACGTCCTGGTCTCCAGGCAATTCGTTCCCGAAGACCTCGCCCAACGCATCGCCACTGACCACCAGTTCATCAAGCGGTTCCAATCCTGTACCCCCGGCATCTCCCTCCGCGGCGGCGCCAGCAACGAATCGGCCACCGCCCGCACCGCCTCCGTCCAGATCACCGCCGTCGGCAACTCCCCGTGGCTCAAGCTCTCCCCCGGCCAGTCGATCATCAACTCCGACCTGGCCTCTGCCCTTGCGCTCGGCGATCAGCCCAGTACGATTCTCTTCTCCGTCCCCACCGCCGATGACACCCCCCGCGACGCCGCGCTCGCCCGCCGCAGCCGAACCGACGTCACCTCCGGCCTGCGCGTTCAGCTCCAACACATCGCCCGCGAGCCTGGCGTTCTGTCCCGCTTCACCCTCACCGGCACCCAGCGCCCGCCGCTCAACGCCTGGGTCTATCTGAAGGATCTCCAGGATGCCATCGCCCAGGAAGGCCGCATCAACCTGCTTCTTGTGCAAGCCCGCAACATGGACATCGGCCCCGACGCCGCCACTGCATTGAACTCCATCCTCCACGACGTCACGCGCCTCGAAGACTTCGGCCTGCAACTGCTCAAATCTCCCGACGGCTCCGAAGTCGTCCTCAATTCCCGCAGCACCTACATCGCGCCCGCCGTCGAGCAGGCCGCCACCGCCGCCGCGGGGCTGACGATCCCCCTCCGCCGCGTCTTGGTCTACCTCGTCAACACCGTCGAAAAAACCAGGATGGAAAAAACAGGGACGGGAGCTGGTTTTGCAGGTCCTTATCCCACCGCAACGGCCACCGCTCCCTCTTCACGCCTCCACTACTGCATCGTCGCCGGCATCGACAACCTCGACGGCCAACCCCTCGCCGACAACGAGATCGCCCTGAACGCCTGGACCGCCCAGCACCTCGACGCCAAGCCTGGCGATCAGATCCATTTCAACTACTACCAGCGCCAGTCCACCGGCCAGATGACCGAAATCCCCGCCCCGCTCAACTTCCGCGTCGCCCGTATCCTTCCCATGTCCGGACTCGGCGCCGACCCCACCCTCACCCCCGCCTACAAAGGTTTCACCGATGCCGAAACCATCGGCAACTGGAACCCCCCCGAAGGCATCGACATCGACAAGAAACTCATCACCGCCGACGATGAGGCCTACTGGAACAAGCACAAAGCCGCCCCAAAACTCTTCATCAGCCTCCATACCGCCCGCAAGCTCTGGGGCAATGCCTTCGGCGACCTGACCAGCATCCGCCTGCCCGCCGCCAACGCAGACGACTTCGCCGAAAGCTTCCGCGACCAGCTCGATCCCGCCTCGCTTGGCCTGTTCTTCATGCCCATCAAAGCCCAACAACTCCACGCCGCCTCCGGCTCCACCGATTTCGCCGGCCTGTTCATCGGCTTCAGCTTCTTCCTCATCATCGCCGCCGCCTTGCTCGTCGCCATGCTCTTCCGTCTGGCGATCGAGCAGCGCGCCCGCCAGTTTGGTCTTCTAACCGCTTTGGGCTTCTCCCCCAGCTCACTTCTCCGGCTGTCGTTCATGGAAGGAACCATCCTCGCCCTGATCGGCGCCGCGATCGGCTCCGTTCTCGCTCTGGCCTATACGAATCTCATGATCGCAGGCCTACGCACGTGGTGGCGCGACGCCGTCGGCATCACCACGCTCCAGTCATACGTCCAACCCATGACGATTCTCATGGGATTCATTGCCAGCACCATCATCGCGCTGCTCGCTGTATATTGGGCCGTCCGCCGCATCGCCCGATCCACCGCGGTCCGCCTCCTCTCCGGCGCCTGGTCCACGGCGCCCCCGGCTGCCTCATCACCCGATCGTCCCCAGCGCCTGTTCGTCGCTTCCACCGCCGCTCGCCTCACCATCATCGCTCTGCTTGGCGCGATCGTCCTGCTGATCCTCGGCCTGCTGAAGCCCGCCTTCGCCCAGACCGCCTTCCTCACCGCCGGCACACTCCTGCTCGTCTCCGCCCTGCTGTTCACATCCACTCGCCTCCGCATCACCAGCCGCGCCCATCCCTCCCAATCCCTCACCCTCCTCGCCGTCCGCAACACCGCCCGCCACCGCACTCGCAGCATTGCCGCCATCGCTCTTGTCGCCTTCGCCACCTTCACCCTCGTCACCGTCGCCTCCATGGTCCAATCCCCACCCTCCAATACTCACGCCAAAGACTCCGGCACCGGCGGCTATCAGCTCATCCTCACCGCCGACGTTCCACTCCTCGGCGACCTCAACACCCAAAAGGGCCGCGAAATGCTTGGCATCCGCAACACCGACTCCCCCCTCTTCGCCCGCGCCCACTTTACCTCAATCCGCACCTGGGCCGGCCAGGATGCCAGTTGCCTCAACCTCACCCGTCCCACCGCCCCCACCATCCTCGCCGTGCCCCAATCGATGATCGAATCCCAACCTTTCACCTCCAAAACCAACAACCCCTGGCCGCTGCTGACGAAAACCGGGACGGGGACGGTTTTTTCAACTCCTTCTGTATCAGGATCTTCCGCGACGCCTCTTTCTACTCCGGTCCCTGTTCCCATCATCGCCGACAGCGAGACCGCCAACTACATCCTCAAACTCGGCCTCGGCGACACGCTTCCTATCACCGATCAACTCGGCCGCCCGCAGACGCTCCTGCTGGCCGCCACCCTCCCCCACTCCATCTTCCAAAGCGAACTGCTCATGAGCGAAGACAACTTCCTCCGCCTCTTTCCCACCCAGTCCGGCTACGGCACCGTCCTCGTCGAATGCCCCGACGCGGACATCCCCGAGCTTCAACCCCTGCTCTCCACCGAGCTCGACGACTTTGCCGTCACCGTCGAACCCACCACGCAGCGACTTGCCCGCTATCAACAGGTCGCCAACACCTACCTCTCCACCTTCCAAGCCCTCGGCTCGCTCGGCCTCATGCTCGGCACCGTCGGTCTGGCCGTCGTGCTCCTCCGCAACCTCATCGAACGCCGCGCCGAGTTGGCTTTGCTCTCGGCGCTTGGCTTCCGCCCCGCCGCTCGCCTCGGCCTGGTCCTTTCCGAAAACGCCTTCCTGCTGATCCTTGGCTTGCTTATCGGATCCCTCGCCGCCCTCATCGCCGTCCTCCCCGCCCGCCGCGCGGTCAACTTCCGCCAGCTTTCTCTCACGCTCGGCCTCACTCTCCTCCTGGGCCTGTTCGTCCTGAGCATCGCGACCCTTCTGGCCACCCGCCGGATCACTGCCGCCGACCTTCGCGCCGAGTAGCCGGATCGCTCGACCGCTCGTAAACACCGCCTCATTCCTCGCAGTATTGAATTATGATGGCACACCCGTAAGAATGCCGCCGCTGTTTGATTGCAAACGCCTGGGTTGACCTGGAACGAGGGATTGGTTTATGCGACGTTACACTGCACTGCTGGCCGCCTCTGTGCTCCTGCTGTCTGCCGCCATTGCGTCCGCCGAGGATTGGCCCGCCTTCCGCGGCCCCCGCGGCGACGGCATCAGCAAGGAAACCGGCCTCCTCGACAAATTCCCCGCCACCGGCCTGAAAAAGCTCTGGTCCGACACCGTCGGCATCGGCTACTCCAGCCCCGTCGCCGTCGATGGCAAAGTCTACCTCTTCTCCACCATCAACGACAAAGACGGCCTCCAGAAAGACACCCTCAAGGCCTATGACGCCGACACCGGCAAAACCCTCTGGACCGCCTCCTACAACAATTCCTGGACCGGCGCTTACCCCGGCACTCGTTGTTCCCCGCTGATCGAAGGCGATCGCATCTACACCTATGGCGGCGCCGGCGACCTCGCGGCCTGGGAAATTGCTTCCGGAAAGTCCGTCTGGCAGGCCAACCTCCTGGCACAGACAGGCTCCAAATCCTGCGAGTGGGGCCAAGGCTCCAACCCCCTCATCGTCGGCAACCTCTTGTACGTCCAATGCGGCAAGGGCGGCCCCGTCGCCGTCGCCGTCAACAAGACCTCCGGCAAGATCGTCTGGCAATCCGAAAAAGGCCTCGGCGGCTACACGCAACCCGTCCTGATCGACGTCCAAGGGACCCAGCAGCTCATCATCTTCGGCGGCGACAACCTCTGGGCCATGAACCCCGAAACCGGCAAAACCATCTGGAAATACCCCTGGAAAACCCAATACGACGTCAACTCCGCCACCCCCATCTACCGCGACGGACACCTCTTCCTCACCAGCAACTACAACCACGGCTGCATCATGCTCAAACTCTCCCCAACCTCCGCCACCAAGCTCTGGGAAAACAAGGAAGTCATGTGCCGCTTCCAGGGTCCCATCCTCGAAGGCAACATCCTCTACGCCAACTCCGAAGGAACCATCAAGTGCCTCTCCTGGCCCGACGGTGCCGTGAAGTGGGCCAATAAAGATTTCCGCCTCGACATGGGCGGCTCCGTCGTCCGCGTCGGTGACAAGTTCGTCATGCTCGCCCAGAACGGCAAACTCGCTCTGGCCAACGGCGGCCCCGACGGCTTCAAACTCATCAGCCAGGCCCAGTTGGTCCAGGGCAAAGAAGTCTGGTCCACCCCCCTCATCTACAAAGGAAAACTCTACGCCAAAGGCGCCACCGATTTTGTCTGCGTAGAATTCTCCGCCAAGTAGTGTCGTATGCTGTCCAGATTCACTCCAATGCTCGACCGCCATGCCCACGCTCGCGTGGGCTTGCTGTCTCTCCTTTTCGCCCTCCTTACCCCATACCCCTTACCCCTTACCCCTGCTTCTGCCGCCACTCCCACCACCCTCCCCGCATTCCACGGCGGCGGCCCCTTGCTCGGCAACGCCGAGCCCATCGCCGCTCCCCCCATGACCGTCCGATGGACGTACAAAGCCGACGAGGCCGACCACGCCTCCATCCAAAGCTCCCCGGTCATTGCCAATGACACTGTTTACATCGCCGACGCCAATGGCACCCTTCATGCCATCGATCTGCAAACCGGCAAACCTCGCTGGAAATATAAAACCGACGATTCCTTCGCTGCCACCCCGCTCGTGTACGACAATAGAGTCTTCATCGGTGATCTCTCCGGCATCTTCCACGCCGTCTCCGCCCAGACCGGCCAGAAGCTCTGGACGGTTGATACCGAAAGCGCCATCAACTCGTCGGCCAACGCCGCCGGCTCCAATATCCTCTTTGCCAATGATGGCGCGATGATGTTCTGCCTCAACGCCGCCGATGGCAAGATCCTCTGGAAAGCCACGGGCGGCGACCGCATCAACTCCGCCCCCACCATCGCCCCCGCCCCACCCGCCATGCAACTCGCCGCCGCCCAACCGGACCACCCCGCGCCCACCGGCGGAGCCAGGCTGTCGCCGGTCCGACTCATGGCATACTTCGGCGGCTGTGATGGCGTCCTCCGCGCCCTCGATATCCAAACCGGCAAAGAGATCTTCACCGTCGAGATCGAGGTCCCCATCCCCGGTTCCTCCGCACTCCTCGGCGATCGTCTTGTTGTCGGAACCGACCTCGGCCGAGTCATCGGCATCAACGTCGCGCAACGCCAGATCCTCTGGACCTGGCAAAACCCCGACAGCGAAATGCTCATCTACGCCTCGCCCGCCATCGCTGATGGCCTTGCGGTCGTCGGCGCCCGCGACCGCCAGGTCCACGCCATCGACTTGCAGACCGGCCTTCGAAAATGGGCCTTCAGGACCCGCGGCGATGTCGATGCCGCCCCCGTCATCAGCGCCGGTCGAGTCTATGCTCCCAGCAAGGACAAGAGCCTCTACGTCCTGGATCTCAAGACCGGCCGATTGCTCTGGCAGTTCAACGCCGGCCGTGCCATCGAAGCCTCCGTCGCCATTGCCTCCAACCTCCTGATCCTCGCCGACACCAGCGGCACCGTCTTCTGCCTCCAGCCCAAATAGATGCGCACAGAAACGCCCGTGTCTCAGTGAGTTCAAACACGGGCGCCACTATCCCGTACGCCAACCGCTCAAAGGTCAAACTGAGCGTCAGCCGTTCGCCCTCTTGTCCTGTTGCAGCTTCAGCCCATCAGTCTTGAGCTGCGCCAGATCCGCGTCAAGCGTCTTCTTGCCACCCGCAATGTCTGCAGGCCCCGCAAGCAAGGAAATATTATCAATTGCGGACTTGCCAGCGACGGTTGCAGTTTGCCCCAGGTATTTCTTGCACAACATGCGACTGCTCATTAGAGTATCGAGTTATTGGACGGTCCCGAGCTTGTTCTCGGGGTTGTCGTTTGGAGCAGTTCTTTCGGAGGTTGAAAATGTGGGTGAATCTTCGCTTTGTCGTGGGCGCGTTGGTTATTTCGGTTTTGACCTCGACGGCACCAGCTTCGATCGTCGCCGATTTTGCCGGTAACTACCAGCCGAACTCCCCAAGAACCGGCTGGGCCTACCTTTGGAATGCCAATGGTCCGGTTGGCAACGCCGCCAACTACGTCGCGCTTCAGCCCACCGCCAACAATGGCGGTGACTATGAGACCGGCGTGTCTGGGAACAACATCGCCGTTCTGTCCACCGCGGTCATCCCCGGTGCGGGATTGACGCAAGATCCTGGCGGAATCGAACGTTGCGCGATTCTGGCGTACACCGTTTCCGCCGCGAACGTCGCCGCAGCCGGGAACCAGGCGTACATCGACGACTACCGCTTTGAGGTGCCTCTCTCGAGTGTCGATGGCGTCACGGCCTCGATCTACGTCAATAACACCCCCATTATCATCGGGCTGCCCTTCCCCGGGGGATACATCTACGACAGATCCCGCCCCGATGCTTACGCCATGCCATTGGGGCCTGTGAACGCTGGCGATACTATCTATGTAGCGATTGGTGGCGGGCTTACGGGTGACGGCGACCAACTGGGGATCGCTTATACGATCAACCTGGTGCCCGAGCCGGCGGCGCTGTCGGTTCTGGGCGTGCTGGGTATAGGATTGTTGGGGCGTCGGCGGGGGCGTTGAGTCCAACTTCCGCACTGATGCAGCGTGCTTGACCCCCTGAATCAGGGTGTCCAGGGGATTCTTTTGACCTTCATCCTCGAGCGAGGTTGACGATGCCTGTTCCTTGCTCTCGTCAGCCGCTCGTTGCCGCGCTGGGGGAAGAGGATTGAAAATTGGGGATTCTGGGAACGGCTTATTTTGCGGGTTGGGTTGTGGGCTGGGTTGTGGGCTGGGTTGTGGGGGGTGGAGGTGGAGGTGGAGGAGCGGGGGGTTTGTCGAGAGGTAAGGTGATGCGCGAGGGGGAGCCGAGGGGGGCGACGGAGGGGTCTTCGTCGGGGGACTCGAGGGAGAGCGGAATGGTGTTCTCAAAGGGGTCGGGAATCTGGTCGCGGTGGGCGGCGGCGGGCGTGGTACGCCAAATGGGGAGAACTGCCAGCGAGGTGTTGCCCATGGGGTCGGTGACGGGCTCGTGAGGACGGACCGGGGATTCAGGGCGGAGTTTGACCATGGTGGCGATCGGAAGCCAAGGCTCGGTGACGGTGGGGGTGGAGAATCGCGGGCCGGCGGGGAGGTTGGGTTGGGCCGGGCGCGCGGGGTCTGCGGCAGCGGCGAGGGGGGGGATTTCGAGGGTGGGGCCTGATGGGCGAGTGGCGGGGCGGCTTTGGGCCAGAACCACGGAGATCGCGCGGAGTTGGGCGGGAGGCAGCGGCGAGCGTGGAAGGCGGCTGGGGCGGGTGGTGGGGGCTTCAGGCTTGGCGGGCGAGAGTTCGAAGGAGGTGGCGGCGGCCCGGTAGTCGGGCATGTAGCGCTCGGGGGGTTGATCGGGCGATTGGGCGAAGGTGAACGGGGTGACGGCCAGCAGAAGCAGCCAGGCACCAAGCTTCCTAAGTGTTAACCGAGTCGCGTCTGAGGTGTGTGATGATGACATAGGGATTGACTTACTTGACTTGGATGATGAGCTTGACCGGGGTGCCTTCGGGGGGAAGGAGTTTCTTGTTGGTTTCCATTTTGATCAGGGGTTCTTCCTTCATGGTGAGGTTGGTTTGGATGACGACGTCGTCGGTGACGGGGAAAATGCCGATGAGGGTGCCGGTGAGGTCGGCGCCGTAGGCTTTGTCCTCCTTGGTGGGGTCGGACTGGCGGATGTTGGAGCCGGTGAAGTACCACTTGAGGGCGGGCATGGGTTTGCCGCTTTTCTTGTCGACGAGGGTCTTTTCGATGGGGACGGTTTGGGTGCCGCCGTCGGCGGTGGGGATTTCGAGGGTGACTTTGACTTCCGGGCCCGTGGCGACGGCGCCTTCGCCGACGGCGGGTTTGCCGGGCTTGAGGCCGAAGGACTCGAGGGCTTTGTGGACGTCGGAGGGGGTGACGGTGAAGTTGACGACGGTTTCGTGGGCCTTTTTGCCCTTGGGGTGGGGGAGAGTGGCGACAACTTCGATGGGGTAGATTTCGCTGAGGTATTCGAGTTTGCGGGGCGCGATCTTGGCGGGGATGGTGATGGTCTTGGTGTCCTTGTCGACGGTCATGGTGGGTTCGGCGGCCGTGGCGGGGAGACTCAGAGCCAGGAGAGCGAGCACGATGGGGAACTTGGTGTTCATTGAGACATCTCCAGATTCAACAACTCGCAACGTACGCTAAAGCGCACCTTGCGACGTACGCCGAAGCGCACGCTACTGACCAATACAGACGACGACGGTTTTCTGTTGACCGGTTTCGAGGTTGCAGGTGGCGAGGTAGAGGCGGCCGTGGTGGATGAGGGGGGAGCCATAGACCATGCCGGGAGCGATGGTTGGGGCGGCGGCGAGGTCGAGGGACCAGAGTTTCTGGCCGGTTTTGAGCGAGAGGGCGTGGACCACGGCTTTGAGGTCGGCGACGTAGAGGGTGTCGGCGGAGACCGCGGGGCCGGCGAAGAAGGGGGCATTGGCTTTGTAGGACCATTTGAGCTGGCCGTCGGTGAGTGAGAAGGCGCGGACCAGGCCATCGGTGCCGGTGCAGATGGCGAGGCTGTCGGCGACGGCGACCGGGGAGATGACGCCGCCAGGGAGGTCTTTGGACCATTTGATCTGGCCGGTGGTCAGGTCGAAGGCGGCGAGTTGGCCTTTGGCGTTTGGGATATCCTTAGGATCGAAGCGGATGGAGGAAGAGCCGAGGAGGACGAGGTTGCCCGCGACGGTGGGGCCGGCCCAGGGGTTTAGTTGGAGGGGGGTTCGCCATTGCGTGACGCCGGTGTTGGCGTCGAGGCAGTAGAGGGCGCGGTCGCCGACCTTCTCGAGGTCGAGGTAGGCGGAGGAGACGAGGACGCTGTTGTTGGCGATGGCCAGGGAGGAATCGACGTGGAGTTTATCCTGGCCGACTTGCCAGAGCTTGATGGGTTGGGGTTTGGGGAGCGCGTCTTCTGAGGGGGGGATCGCGAAGTCAGGGTCTTTCTTCTTGTCGGCTTCGTATTGGCCCAAGAGCTGTTTCCACTTGGCGTCGATGAGCGCTTGGGCGGCGTCGAGGGGCATTTCTTTGCCTTCGAGGGCGACGCGGTTGGGGTCGATGCAGAGGACGCCGGCGTTGCCGCCGCCGATGTAGACGCGGTTGTTGGCGAGGGTGGGCGAGCCTTCGAGGTGGACCAGGTTGCCGGGGACCGGGAATTGCCAGAGTGGGCGGCCGGTGGAGGCTTGCAGGCAGTGGAGGGTGGCGCCGTCGGTTTGGTGCATGCCGTCGCCGAAAAAGATTCTGCCGGAGAAGACGGCGGGGGCGCAGACCATGGGTTGACGGAGGTACGGGGCGGATTTCTTCCAGAGGACCCGATCGGCGGAGGCGGGGTCGGTCGAGAGTGCGTAGAAGGCGGCCGTGTTGAAGGTGCCCAGGCCGGAGATGAGAATCGAGTTGTCGGAGGGGACGGGCGAGGCAATGAAGTGATCGGTCGAGGCGAACGTCCAGAGGATGGTCGGGGATTTGGGGCCGGGTTGGTTGTCGATATTGCCGGTGCGGGCGGAGGAGCCGCGGTTGGTGGGGTAGTCGGCGGCCAGGGCGACGGAGGCGAGGAGGCAGATGAGCAGAAGGCACGAAGGAACGAAGGCACGGAAGCACGGAGGGGAAAACCGATGAACGATGAATGATGAACTGGGTGCGTTGCGTTGGTGCTCATGGGCGGTGGTCCTTTGAAACGGACCCACGGATGCCATCCGCAGGCTTTACTTTTGCGCGGGTTGGAGCGTGACGCCGACGAGGACGGTGGAGTCTTGGCCTTCGTTGTTGAAGGCGATGTCGGGGATGCCGTCTTTGTTCATGTCGAAGATGCAGAGACTGCGGGTGTTGAAGATGCGTTGGTAGAGACCGAGGTCGGCGGTGGCGTCGGAGAAGGTGTTGTTGCCGTTGTTGCGGAAGTAGAGGTTCGGGCCTTTGACGCAGCCGATGAGGAGGTCGGGGCGGCCTTTCCTGGCCAGGTCCACCCAGAGCGCGGACGTGATGTGGAGGATGGGTTTGCCGAGGTCGCCGGACTGGGCGGTGATGTCGGTGAAGTGCGCTTTGCCGTCGTTGCGGTAGAGTCTGCACTGGCCGTCGAGTTGGGGGACGAAGAGGACAGAGCCGGCCGGGTCGGCGAAGAGAGGCGTGATTCTTCCGGTCTTGAAGGAAAGGCCGGAGTCTTTCGACTCGACGAAACCGGCGGGGGTGTTGAGGACGAGCAGGCCAGTGCCGGCGGAGTAGAGAAAATCGGGCCGGCCGTCGCCATTTACATCGGCGACGGCGAGGTGATCGCCTTTGAGGTTGGCGGCGATGCCTGTGGGGCCGAGGGCGACTTTGGCGGAGATGTCTTCGAACCAGGGCTGGGCGGACGGTGCCGCGGGTTGCGTGCTGGGGGTTTTCGGAAGGAGGTTGTGGTAGAGGCGGAGGCCGAGGAAGCCGTTGGCGAGCAGGATGTCGGGTCTTCCGTCGGCGTTGGCGTCGATGAAGGCGGCGGCGGTCAGGTTGTAATAGGGTTCTTTGGGGAATCGGGCGGATTCATCGCGGAACCTACCGCCTTCGTTGATGAAGAGCTTTGGGCCCGTGAGAGTGGCCAGGAGTAGGTCGGGTTTGCCGTCGCCGTTGACGTCGGCGAAGGCGGCGGCGCGTGCGCCCCCCGTGTAGGGTAGGGGTGCGTCTTCCATGGTGTTGCCGGAGGGGCGGAGGAGGACGGTCTTGTCTTCGCCGAACAGGCAGAGCCCCATTCGGCCGTTGGAGTCGAAATCGGCGGCGACGATGCCGAGAGCGCCTGGGTCGACGCGGTTGATGGTGCCGAGGTGTGAGAAACCGGGCATGGTTTCGATACGCTGAAATTCCTGTTGGCCCCAGGCGACAAAATCACGTTTTTCGTTGTATTCGAGGAGCTTGAGGCTGGCGCGGAGGCGTTGGATTCTGCCGGTGCGAAGGGAGAGCCCGTTCTTGTCGCCATCCGCGAAGCAGGGGGTGATGACCTCCTGGCCGGCGATGATGGAAGTGACGAGGGGAATGAGTCTCTCGGGTTTACCGGCGTACGAGCGGAGGAGGTAGGGTTCGCCGTGGATCATGTTCCACCATTCGCCGCCGGGGTAGGTCTGGTACCAGTAATTATTGATGCAGGTTTCGGCGGCGGAGCCGTTGTGGAACATGACAACGATCTTTCCAGGCTCGCACTCGGCCATGATGAACTGGGGTTCGCGAGGGTGGAAACCGGCTTTGCCGATGTTGTGGCGAACGATCTCCGTGGGGTGTTTGCCTTTGAGGTCCTGGACTTTCTTGTAGATGATGAGGTTCTTCTCCTTGTCGATTTTTTCCACCTGGAGGACGACGATGTTGGTGGACTCGGAGATGAGGCGGCCGAGGGAGTAGGGGGCTTCGACGTAGGCGGAGGCGGGGCGGGACATCGCGAGAATCACACAGCAAACCGCGAAGGCACGAAGGCATGGTGGGGCAAAACGATGAACGATGAACGATGAACGATGAATCGAACCTGCGTTAACGGGTATCGTCATAGCTTAGGGTCCTTCGAGTGAACCAACGGACTGGGGCGCGGGGCGACGCCTCTACTTGATTTCAGCGAGTCGTTTCTGGGCGAGGGCGGCGTGAGGGGTGTTGGGGAAATCTTTAATGACCCGTTCGAGGAGGCGAGTGGATTCGCGGGGTAGTTTAAGCTCGATATAGGCGCGGGCGGCTTCGAGGAGTGCGGTGGCGGAGCAGTCGGGGTAGTCGTAGGAGTAGAAGGCGGTCATGAAGGCGTTGGCGGCGTCCTGGGGGCGCTTTTGCTCCATGCGGCACAGGCCGATGCCGAGTTGGGCGCGGGCGGCAAATTCGGAGCCGGTGCGGGTGATGAGGTCGGAGTAGGCGTTGATGGCGTTGTCATATTGCTTGAGGTTCTGGAGGGCGAGGCCCATGTTATAGCGGGCTTCGTTGGCGAAGGCAGAGCGGGGGAAACGGCTGATGAGGTTCTCGACCGCTCGGCGGGCGGGTTCCGCCTGGTTGAGGGCGGCGTAGGCATAGCCGAGGCGGAGCAGGGCGCGGTCGGAGGTTCCGGGGAGGTGGCGGTAGAGGTCGCCGTCCTGGAAGGGCAGAAGGAGTTGGACGGCCTGGGCGTAGTCCTTTTGAAGGAAAGCGGCTTCGCCGGCGCCGTAGCGTGCGGGGGCCATGACCGGGCTCCTGGGAGCTTTGAGGATGGCGGCGAAGACCGCGGCGGCGGCTTTTCCGTCGGCTTTGGCGAGGTAGCAGGCGCCGAGGCGGATGCGGATGCGGTCCGCGAATTCCGGGGAAAGCTCGCCTTTCAGGGCGCCGGCGAGGACCGGGATGGCCGGGTCGATTTCGCCGCGGGCGGTGCACATCTCGGCCAACTCGAAGCGGCCGTCCATGGCGAGGGATGAATCGGCCGCGGTGGCGATGATCGCTTGATATTGCTGGCGAGCTTTGAGCTCGGAGGGCTGGAGTGGGATCGCGGCGAGGGGCAGATCGGGGGTTTGGATGGCGGGGACGGGTTGGCCGGGGGGGGTGTTCTTCGCGGCCTTTTCCTGCAGGGCTTTGAGGGCGTCGGCGCGGGCTTTTTGCATGGCGGCGTCAATTTCGGCGTCGCCCAGGCCACGGTAACACCAGGCGGACTCGTAGATCATCCGGGCGCGTTGCTCCATCTTCTCGGGTTTGTCTTTGAGCTTGGCGGCTTCGGCGATGAACAGGTCCGCGGTCTGGTTGAGACTGGTGCGCGCTTCGTTGATCGTGTTGCGGGCGGCTTGGACTTGTTCGGGATTGGGCTTTGAGGCGAGGGCTTTCTCGGCGGCTTCGATGCGGGCGACGGCCTGCTCGCGCCGGCACTGGGCGATCCGGAGCGGTGCTTCCGCGGCTTCAGGGCGGTCGGGGAAGTTCTTCGCGACGGATTCCAAGAGTGGGACGGCTTCGTCAAACTTGGTGCACTCTTTGAGCGCCATGGCGTGGCCAAACTGGAGGGCGGGAACCCAGTTGTCGTTGTTCTTGTCGGTGTCTTTGAGCAGATCGGCTTCGCGTTCCTGCCGCCACTTGGCGAGGAGGGCGGCGGCTTCGGCTGGTTTGCGCTGGCCCCGGAGTCCTTCGGCCATTCGCAGCATGGCGAGCGTAGCGAGCGGCGATTTGCGGAGGGGGTCGTTCTGGAAAAGGCTGAGTTCGCGGACGGCGGCGGGGAATCCGCCGAGTTGCTCAGTAATCTTCGCGTTCTCGAGCAACGCCAGCGGATAGAGCGGGTGGGTCTTGAGCGGCATCATGTAGCGCGCGTAGTCGCCGCGGGCCTTGAGCAGGGTCTTATTGCGCTCCTCGGGGTCGGCCGTGAGCGCGGCGATACGCTGGTAGGTGTACCCGATCTTGATGGTGGCATCTGGGGCGAGCGCGACGTTCTCGGAATTGACGATGGTGCTCAGGAGGTTCTTGGCGTCTTCAAGTTGTTGCAGGAGGCGAGCGGTGGAAAGTGCGTCGTCGCCATCGGGAGGGAGTGTGCGCAGCAGGCAGTCGGCGAGAATGTAGTTGGTGCTGGCCAGAGGTCCGCTACGTTCGATGTCGGGGATGGAGGAAAGGGCCTTGGCGGCGGCCTCGAATTGGCCGAGCTGGTAGTAGGCCGAGGCGAGGCCTTGCTTCGCGAGGCTAAGGTGTTCGTAGGCGGGGTAGCGGGTGACGACATCCTGGTAGCGCTTGATGGCTTCGGTATATAATGCTTTGATCTGGTCGGGGGTGAGGCCGGAGTTGGGGTTATTGATGGCAGCAGCCGCGGTGAGGTAGGGGTTTTCGGCGAACCGGAAAGCGAGCGCGGGCAGGAGCGTGCTCTTGGGGTAAGCCTTCTGGAAGCGGAGGCAGGCTTCGTCGGAGTCCTTGTATTGGCCGGCGAGTTGAACTGACGTAGCCAAGCCATGGGAGGCTTCTTCCAGAGCGTCTGGGGCCGAGTTCTCCGAGAGAATGAGCTGATAGGTGGCGGCGGCGTCCTTGTAGAGTTTGGCGAGCCGTTGGGCGTCGCCGAGTTCGAGGAGAACTTCGCCGCGGCGGTTCTTGGCGTCGGGGTCGGCGCCGAGGAGCTTGGGGTCGGCGGCGATCGATTTGAGCCGGTCGGCGGATTTGCGCAGCTTGTCGATGGCGGATTTGACCGCCTGGTCGTAGGCGGCGAGGTTGGTGGGGTCGGCGCCGCCGATCTGCGCGCGGGCGAGCCAGCGGAGGGCCTGGTCGGACAGTTGAGGATGTTCCGCCAGGGGTTGCAGGAGCGGGATGGCTTGCGGGAATTGCTTGAGCTGGACCTGGCAAAAGCCTTGGCGGAGCTGGGCTTCGGGTGCGAGCGGGGACTTGGGGGTGATCTGGAGGAACGTGGTGAAGCGCGCCAGGGCGTCGGCGGGTTTGCCTTGTTCGAACAGGAGCACGCCGTGGTAGAAGGCGGCGAGCGCAATGTAGTCGGGGGGCGGGCTGGAGAGGATGGCTTGGAGGCGGGCTTTCTCTTCGGGTTTGTCTTTGAAGGCGTCGGGGTTCTTGAGGACATCTTCGGCGGCTTTGCGTTGGGCGAGGTAGCCACCCTGGATGGCGCTGTAAAGGGTGACGGCTTCGGGGCGTTCGCCGGCCAGGTGGTGGGCGCGGGCGAGGAGATAACGGGCGTGGAGGCCTGTTTCAGTGTTCTCGAAGGGGGCGAGCAGCACCAGGGACTTGGCGGCGGAGACATAGTCTTTGAGCATGAAGCAGGCGTAGCCGATTTGGTAGGCGGCCTGCGGGCGGTAGCGCGATTTGGCGAGGGTGGGGTCTTTGAGCACGGGGTCGATGGCGGCGAGGGCATCTTTGTAATTGGCGACGCGGAGCAGTACTTCGGCGCGGTCGCAACGGGCGCGGACGGACCATTCGAGGTCGAGCGGAAGCTCCTTGGCGTCGGGCGCGACGGCGGTCTTAACGCGGACGGCGAAGGCGTCGGCGGCCGTGGCGAATGAGACGGCGGCTTGGTTGAAGTGTTGGGTGGCGGCGGCGCGGAGTTGCTGGGCTTCGTTGGGCTTGGCGGGGATCTGGTCGAGCGTCTTGAGGCCGATGCCGCGATGCGCCAGCGCATAGTAGTAATGGATGAAGGAGCGGTCCGGGGAATCACCGAGAGTCGTGAGGGGTTGGAGGGCTTCGAGGGCGGCGGTGTGGTCGGGCTTGGGGCTTTCGAGCAGGGCCAATGCCAGGCCATAGCGCGCGCCAGCGGCGGTCTTGGGGAATTTCTGGAGGCAGGAGCGAAATCGTTCGATGGCAACGGGGTAGTTGCGGTCGTTGTAGGCCTGACGGGCGCTGTTGAGGAGGATAACGGCTTGTTCCTCGGGATTGGGCTGTTGCGCGGAAAGGTTGGAGGAGGTGACGATCAGGAGCATCGCTGTGACGGAAACGAAAAGACCGCAGAAACTTCCCGCGACTGGCCTTAAGATCATTACTCCTCCGGAATTGTCTAGAAGACAGACTACACGGGATTGTACGAACAATCAGAGCGACCGTTGAAACTGGGTTCACCGGGAGATTATGTAATCAGATGCATATAGAGGCAACGCAGAATCCGTTGGGCGTATTTCGTACTAAAATAGAGCCAAACAACAGGGGTAACCTGGGGGAGTATAGGAAGGCTAGATGGTTGCATACGGGCGTTGGGCGGTATGTCGATGATGGACAGCATGGCTTATCCAGTTGCGGTAGTGCCGATCTTTGTGAATGCGGGGACGGCATTGGTGCCGGCGTTGTTGGCAGGAGCGGCGAGCTTGGTGGCCGTGTTGATGCGGCCACGGGAGCTGGTGGCGGTGTGTCGGCGCCGCCCGATGGTGCCGGCGGTCGGGGTGGTGGCGGTTGCGGCTTTGTGGTGGCTTGTTGGTGCGTTGATGGGCAGTGGCCAGGCGGTGGGGCGGGATGGCGGGAGGGATTGGACCAAGGAGGCGCTGCAGATCATGAGAAGCGAGGGGTCGGCGACCCGGCCGGTGGTTCCGGTGGAGGGGGCCAATGGCAGGGGAGCCGTGGTGTTCAGGCAGGATTACGGGCGCTGCGGGCATGATGGTGGGCCGGCGCCGGTCGGGCTGCGGGCGTTGTGGGAGTATAAGCAGCCGGATGGCGCGATGATGCTGTCGTCGCCGGCCGTGGTGGGGGATCGCGTGTATGGGGCGTCGTCGTTGCAGAATGTGGATGGGAAAATCTATGGGGGCATTTACTGTGTGGATGCCGGGAAGGGAAAGCAGATCTGGGCGACGAATGAGCCGTTGAAGGCGTTTTTCAGCTCCCCGGCGGTGTCCGCGGATGGAAAATACCTGGTTATCGGACAGGGCCTGCATGACGATAAGGACTGTGAGCTGTTGTGTCTGGAGACCGAGAGTGGCAAGGTGCATTGGCGGGTGAAGACGACATTGCATGTGGAGGGGTCGCCAGCGATTCATGGAGATATGGTGGTGGTTGGGGCGGGGGCGATTGAGGGGCTGGATCATAAGCCGACCACGGACCCGGGGGAGGTGATCGCGGTGAGGATTTCGGATGGAAAGGTGCTCTGGCGCTGCCAGGTGAATGATCCGGAGAGTTCGCCGGCGATATCGGAAGATGGGATTGTGTATATCGGGAGCGGCTTTGGGGGCAATGCCGTCGTGGCGCTGCGGAGCGAGTGCGACGAGGATCTGAAGAAAAAGGGGCTGGAGCGGGTGATGTGGCGGACCGCTTTGACCTATCCGGTGACGGGTGCGGTGACGCTAGCCGGGGATTGGGTGATCGTAGGGGCGGGGAATAGCGATTTTGTGTATTCGGCGCCGCATCCGGCCGGGGTGGTCGCGGCACTCGATGCGAAAACCGGCGAGGTGAAGTGGCGGACGCCGATGAAGGATGCGGTGTTGGGAGCGGTGGCCTATCGGGATGGGAAGTTGATCTGCCCGGTGAGGACCGGCGAGGTGGTGGCGTTGAACGCGGGCGATGGGACGGAGATCTGGCGGCAGGCGGTGAGCGGGAAGTC
>JAPLNB010000374.1 GCA_026693085.1 Planctomycetota bacterium
GATCACGCACGTGTAATCAGACCACCACGTGTACGCCGGGACGATCACCTCGTCGCCGGGTCCGATGCCCAATGCGGCCATGGCGCAATCCAGGGCCGTGGTTCCGGAGGTCACACCCAGTGCAAAGCGCGCGCCCAGGTATTGGGCGAAGGCCTCTTCGAACTTCTGCACTTTCATCGGTCGGCCGGGGCCCCAGTAGCGGAAGGGCGAGCCGGATTCGAGGACTTCCAGCAGGGCCTGCTCCTCGCGCTTATCGAAGAATTGGGGGCCGACGAAGCCGGGATCAATGTTGGGAATATCGGCCGGCGCACGCGTGTCGGCGCCCAGGAGCGTCTGCGTGCCCATCCCGATCGCGGCGGCGGAAAGTGCGGCACAGCTACCCGACAGGAACTCGCGGCGATTGAGGTTGGCGTTGCCGGTGTGGTCTTGGTCTTCTGTGTGAGACATTTGCGGCCTTTCTGTGAGACGTGGCTCATCTGAGAATACCGCGCCAGGCATGCAGCCGTTACAGGCCCAGCTCGGCTTTTGCCTTCGGCAGCATGCCGTCGAATAGCTCCCGAGTGATTCGGCGCCAGTCGAGCGATCACCTGTATACGGCTTCGATGCTCACGTTGTCCTCCAGATCGTGAAGGCGGACAGTCTCCTTGGCCGGATCGAAGTGCTCCCACGGTTTTCCGTTCACACGGACGTTCTTGATCGGCAGGGCCTTGGGATGACGCAGCCGCAACAGGACTTCCGTGGCCAGCTTGCGTGACGGCATCTTCACCGTCGCCGCGATCTTGCCATTATCCACGTCGGAGTTGATTTCGTAGTTTACTGTCCCAAAATGTGTGGGGGCGTTGGTCACCGAGATCTTCTTGCCCTGCTCCAGCCAATTTCGCGGCGTCGCTTTGGCCAGCCAGAGTGAGCTGCCTTCTTCCATCACCAGCATCTGCCGGAAGCGCTCCAGGAAGCAGGATTCCTCGTAGATCTTGTCGGGCGGGCCGCCGGTGGTGTGTTCGCGGAAGGTGTACTCGCCGGGCATGATGTCTACGGCATATTGATTGAGCATCGAGCGGATGAAGCTCGGGGCATCGTCGGCCGCCAGGTGGATATTTGCATGGCGTTCGAGGCCGCACTGATATTGCCAACTGGCGTGGGAGAACCAGTGCTTTTCGGGGTCGAAGTTGGGTGTTCTGGCGTTGACCTTGGTGTTTTCGAGCAACAGGCGGTCCTCGAGCACATCCAGATGGCCCTGCACGCGGCGGTCCTGGGGCGACAGAAGACCGCTGGGGCTGATCAATGGGTCGGCCGACTGCACCGTATCCCAGTAGATCGCGCCGACGTGGCCCTGGCAGCGGCGCCAGCCCCATGTGCCGGACGCAAAGCCGCGAACATAGGGGGCGAATGGGATGAACGAGTGGTAGGTTCCGTCGCGGACGGGCGTCACGGGCGTGAGTGCGATGGAGCGGTCAACCGCCGCGAGGAGGTCCCTGCGATAAAGCTCAGCATCGGCGGCCATCTTGGCGCCATCGTCCGGATCGATCAGGGCCAGCAGTTCCGCCACGCGATTGACGGCCAGCCAGTAGTAGGCTTCGGACTCGTAGAATTGCATGTGCATGCGTTCGCTGTCCGGGGTGACGACATGGGCGGGCTGAAGGCCGCTGCTCCAGAGGCGCTGGCCGCCGGGAATGATGCTGGCGAGGAGTTGGCGCTGGCGGAGGATCCACTGGGCGTTGGCCTTCATGCGCGAGGCATTGGCCTTGAGCCAGTCCATGTCGCCGGTCAATCGGAAGTGCTCGATGAGGGTGAACATGATGGCGCCGGGGCCCATGCAGTGGACGCCGTCCATGTGGCCGCCGACTCCCGGGATGCCTTCGGCGTGGGTGAGGCAGCCGATGCCGTCGGAGAAATGGCCGAGTGGCCGGTCAGGAATTGCCCATCCATGATGCCCGCCAGCTCCGGGGACGACTATGGGCTGCATCGGCAAACGGAGCCATTGGTCCAGGCCATCGGCCGCCTCCTTATGCATGCCTTGGAGGTCCAACGCGCGGAGGATCATGTAAGTCTCGGACGCGAGAATGCCAAAGGGATAGTCGTTGAAGTGCCATTTACCGGTCTGGTCTTTGGCCGACCGCCGCAGGATGTGCCATGCGCCCAGCTTCCACTGGGCAGTCAGCCTGGCATCGGGCACCGCGACCTGCATCGGTGGAGCAAACTCGGGGCGGGGATGGGGCGGCAGCGCCTCGCCCGGGCGCATGGCCGCGATCGCCTGGTCCCAAGTCTGCTCGGGATGCTCTCGCACGCGCTGCCGTATCGTCTTGAGTCCCCTGGCCTCACGATCATTCAGGAACTGCCTGGCAGTCACTGCCCCCGACTCCAGGCTGAAGGGAGGCTCCGATGGGGCTGGCGGCGGCGCTTGGGGCGCGGTTGAGCAGAACCGCCACACGCCGGAATTGCCATAGAAGTCGGCGTGTGGATTACCCTCGTGAATACTGTCCACCACGTCATGTCCCAGATCCCATATTCGCCGCTGGCCGCCGACTTCGGTGATCTTCAAGTCAATCAGTGTGGTGTCGCAGGTGTGATCGCCGCCCTTGGCGCCCACGACCAGCATCAAAGCACCGCCGGGTTCCACTGCAACCTCGGACAACTTCTTCGCATCCGTGTCTGCCGGGACCGACTGAGAACCGCCAGTGTTGACGGCTCCGTACGCCAGGACCTGCCATTTCGCGTTGTTCGCTTGCACGATTGACCACTCGACGCCATTGCCGCCGGTCGCGTCGCCCATGGCCACTTTGCCCCTGATGCTGACGTGGCCTTGGATCGGGCTGCGCCAGGCGACGGTGACATCCTGGTCGGGAGACGGATGCATGGCCACGGTGCGGGCGGGCACGGTCAGGCTGCCGGCGGTGCCGGGTTCGTTGGTGGGGTTGACGCCGAACCATGGCATACCATTGATCGCCCAGCCACGGACCTTCGGAACGCCGGGGAATGCATCCAACTTCTGGCCCATCATCTGCGTCGCGGGGGCAGCGAGCTTTGTCGGCGTCGCCGGGGCTGTCGCGGTCTGTGGTCTTGCGGTAGCCCGGACAAAGAAGCCGTATTCGGGCGCGAGGATCGGGCCCATCTCCAGGTCGGACACCTGGAACGAGAAGCTGCCGGACTTGGTCCAGACGGTCAGGATGGTTCGAACGACGTCCTCGGGCTGGGCGTGATAAGGCCACACTCGCCGCCAGCGCGAAGTGCCCATGTACAGCACGCTCAACCGCACGCCGCGGCGCGCGTTGCCGTTGCTGGCTGAGCGCCAGGCGTTGGGGTTGAAGATGGTTGTTCCGGCATCGCCGGCCAGCGGCTTCACATCACCGATGATTCCGTCATACGCCTCAACGCGGCCGTCGTAAGCGAGCGCGGCGGTCGCGTCGTCGAAGCCCCATTCGATCTCCAAATCCATCTTTCTCCACACGTCCGGGACGATCGCGCGCAGCGAGGGAACGGCGAACGCCGAGGCGTCCTTGTCGCCGCGGACGCCGGCCATCACGCCCCAGGTGTCCACGGGGATCGAGTAGACGTACGTGCGTTTGTCTGCGGACACATCGGGCTTGGCGGCTTCTTTGATGCTCCGAGGGTTCCACCAGGTGTGCGCTGTGCCGTCGGTGGCGTCGAAATAAGATAGCACGACTTCATCGGGTGAAGGCCGGTTTCCGGCATCCGCCGGCCACGACAGCTCGACCCGTCGCACCGGCCGCACCTCTTCCCATAGCACCCCGCAGAGGGCCTTTTGGATCGCCGGGGCATTTACGTCCACCGGTTTGTCGAATGGGAGGTTTGCGTACTGCATCAGGAGGATCCAGCTCTCCGGCGGATTCTCGTTTGCCTTGCGGTCGGCTCGATAGGAGTAGGCGCTCGAGGCGATGTCGGCAGGTTGGCCTACCAGTCTGGCCAAGTCGGCGTTGTCAGTGTTGGCTGCCGCGGGCTCATTGGCCGCGTGAGCAAACTGGGCCGACAGCAAGACCAAAGCTACTGCAAAGACGCAGGCCACCACCAAGACGCAAGAAAAGGTCGTCGTTTTCATCACTTCCGCCTTTCGCTGCCGCGACATCGTGGGCTGCTTCCGCATAGTTTCCAGGATTCTCAACGTATTTGCCAATGTTGAAAGCTTTGGTGAAGTTGTGACATCAGGCAACCGCGGGTCATCAGCCAGGGTCCGGCCAGTGTCAGAGAATGCGCCCTTCTCTGACACGGCCGCCCCCTATCATGCCTCGTTCCATGCCAGTCGCCCTTCGGGCACACTGCCACCGACGCCTTGCGGCTGGCCTCGTAGTGTTCTTGTAGCGTCGGTTTCGAGTCTCCGAAAACCCCAGCGCTGCAAGCATCTCCAGATTCACCACCCCCCAGAGCCACACTCCATGGACGTGCCTTGTCATCATCCACCGACCTGAAACTCGTCGCGATTCTCATCCGCTCTTCAAGTAGAGGACTGACGGACCGACGGCAAGGTTCGGTCTGTGATCGAGGGTCCCCAATTCCGTATCAAGCGTCCTTCTTCTTCGGCATCATCGCCCCGCTGTCCGCCAGCCACCTCTGAAGCCGCTCGTGCAATTCCCGCACCTTCTGGGGCATCTGCTCGGCCAGGTCATTGCTCTCCCGCAGATCATCCTTCAGATTGAACAGCTCGAATTCCTTTCCTTGGTATCGCTTGATCAGCTTCCAATCACCGGCGCGGACGATGCTGTATGGCACGACATCCGGGCCACGGTAATGCGGGAAATGCCAGTAAATCGCCTCCCGCCCCAGCCGCCCCTGTTGCTGCACGACGGGCAACAGGCTCACGCCATCGATCGGCCTGTCCGCGGACGGCTTCACCCGCGCGGCTTCGCAGAGCGTCGGCAGGAAGTCCACGCTCGTCGCCACTTCCCCGCAAACCGATCCACTCTTGACATGCCCGGGCCAACGGACAATCAGCGGCACGCGAATACCGCCTTCGTACGGGTAACCCTTTCCCGACCGCAGCGGCGTATTATTCGTTGGCCCGATCAGCCCGCCATTGTCCGAGGTGAAAATCACGATTGTGTTCTCAGCCAGCTTCAGTTCCTCGAGCACCGCAAGGATTCTCCCCATCGCCTGGTCCACGCTCTGCACCATAGTGGCGTACACAGCGTTCTTCTGTTCCGTGGGTGGCTTGGCCTTGTACTTCTCTAGCAGCTCCGGCTTGGCCATCAGCGGCGTGTGAACGGCGTAGTGCCAGAGGTTCAGGAAGAACGGCTTGTCGCGGTTCTCCTGGATGAACTTCACCGCCTCGTCCGCCTCCCGATCGGTCAGGTACTCTCCTTCGCGCCGCGGGGGCAGGTTAGAGATGCCCCCCTGGGTCTTGTTCGCATAGGGGTCGTAGTAGCTGGGCGGCTGCCCGAAATCGCACCCGCCGATGTTCCGGTCAAACCCCTGTTTCTCCGGGTAGAACTCGTCGGTCCCCAGGTGCCACTTGCCGATGTGACAGGTCGCATACCCCGCCCCCTTCAGCAGCTCCGCAATCGTGGTCTCGCTCAGGTCCAACGCCGATCGCGTCTGCGGGCACAGCAGTTCCCTGCCCTGATCCACATACTCCACGCGCGATTCGCCCGGCTTCGGCGTGATCCCCTTCTGAAAGCGCGAGCGAATCCAGTCCGTGATCCCCAGCCGCGCCGGATACCGCCCCGTCATCACCGCCGCTCGCGTCGGCGAGCACACGGCACATGCCGCATATGCATCCGTGAACCGCATCCCCTCCGCCGCCAGTCGGTCGATGTTTGGCGTCTCGTAGTACCGGCTGCCGTAGCATCCGACGTCCGCCCAGCCCAGATCATCGACCAGCACCAGCACAATATTCGGCGGCCGACCCGCCGTCGCACTCGAGTCCCGCGGGCCCGACGCACAGCCCACAACACCAGCCGCAAGCAACACGAGAAACCCCCGCCGCGAAGTGCTCGCTCCCACTTCCATCGCCATCGTGCTTCCTCCGCGATAGGTCCCCGTCGCGGAATGTAGCACCTCGCGTCACCCCATTCCAGCGCCGCGGTGCATTCGGCGAAGAATCGCCCCGCATGCTCGGTGTACTCGGCCAGGGCGAAATCCTCGGCGCCGACTGAGGTCCGGAACGGCGAACCAGGCCCCTTTCCGCCGGTTAACAGTGTTTTTGAAGCTATGTTGTCCTTCCGGACCTGCAGCGATAGCCGAGCTATGTCTGCAAGTGTAAACAGGCCAACATCACAGCACCGGCTGCGTCGAGAACAACTGGCTCAGGATGCCGTCCGGATCAGCCTTCTTCACCTTCTGCTGGACTGCCACGTCTGCCGAAACCGCCGGCTCAGGCTTCGATGCCGCCAGGGGGCCGCTCTGGCCAATGAAAGCACTGTCGATCAGGAAGTAGTCGTCGGCGTTGACGGTATTGTCATAGTTGAAGTCGCCGTTGTACCAGCCGCCCTTCTGCGTAATGAAGCCGCTGTCGATCTGGAAGTAGTCGTCGGCGTTGATGAGGCCATCCAGATTCGCATCGCCGTCCCATGTGTACTTGACAAGCACATCGGTCACCAGAACGCTCTGACCAGCGAAGCGGGTCTTGATCGGCGTGTGGCCCTGGTTGTCGTTGTCATTCAGCATGGCCGCCAAGGTCGTGTATGGAGCCGCCACCCTGACCAGCCGCCCGGACTTGATGGCCGTGCGGATCTCATCGATATTGCCGTTCTTGAGGATCATCTTCCCATTGCCCAAGTCGAAACTCAGGCCAGCGGCGATTTTGAAGCTGCTCGCCAGCACGACGTTGTTGGCTTGGACGACCTGGACGCTCTCCAGACTGCTGATGCTGACCGACTTGCCGCCGAAGCTGATCTTTGAGGTGCCGATGTCCAAGTCCTGGTAGCCCTCGACGCCTTTGAACACCAGCGTGTCCAAGCCGTCGCCGGCATGAAGGCTCATACCGCCGGTTGGGATGAAATTGCCGTCGGCAAAACCCAGCGTGATCCGGTCAGCTCCAGCGATTCCGTTGACCGTGAGCGTCGTGGTCTTGCTCAGAGCCTGCGTTTTGGCCGGCGAGCCGGAGCCGTCATCGTTATTGAAGGCCTGGATCTCAGAACCAACGAGCTTGATATGGATGTGGCCGGTGCTGGCGACGATCAGGGGCCGCAGGCCATCATCCCGGTTAGTCACCAACACATCCGCGGCGTTCATCCCGGCGTACTTGGAGTCGGTGCTGACCGCCGGGGCGGTGATGATGCTGTACGCGATGTCACCATCGGCCTCCGAGTCGTCCACACCGGTGATGGTCACGATCTGGGGCGTGTTCCAGTTGGCGGCCGTGAACGTCAGGCTGGGCGCAGAGATCGTGCCTTCGGTGATATCGGAGCTGTTCAGGCCAATGGTGACGTTCGCGGCAGGCTGGCTGGTGAGCACAACGGTGAACGTCGCAGCACCGCCGGACTCCGTGGTCACCAGGGCGCTGGTGGGGTTCACCGTGATGCCGGCGGTGTCGTTGTCCCGGTTTGTGACGGAGACGTCGGCGGGATTCAGATTGTTGTAGTTGGGGTCAGTGCCGGTGGCCGGGGCGGTGACGATGCTGTAGGCGATGTCGCCATCGGCCACAAAGTCGTTCACGCCGGTCACGGTGGCGGTCTGCGGGACGTTCCAGTTGGTCGTGGTGAACGTGAAGCTGGAAGGAAAGACCGTGCCCTCGGTGGAGTCGGAGCTGCTCAGGCCGATGCTGACGCTGGCGGTGGGCTGGCTGGTGAGGACGATACTGAAGGCAGCGGTCCCGCCGGCCTCGGTGGTGGCCAGGCCAGTGGTGGGAGTAACGGTGAAGCCGGCAACATCGTTGTCGGCGTTGGTCAGCGCCACGTCGGGCGGATTCAGGCCGCTGTACGCCGGATCAATGCTCATGGCGGCGGTGGTGACGATGGTGTAGGCGATGTCACCATCATACAGGTCATCGTTCACCCCTGTCACCGTGACCGTCTGGGGCACGTTCCAATTGGCTGCCGTGAACGTCAGGCTCGCCGGGGCCACGGTCCCTTCGGTGGTGTCTGAACTGATAAGGCCAATCGTCACATTTGTGGCAGGCTGGCTGGCAAGCAGCAGCGTGAAGGTCGCCTTGCCGCCAGGCTCCGTCGTTACCAAGCCGCTGGTGGGGATCACTGTGATTCCGGCGGTGTCGTTGTCGGTGTTGGTCAGGGAGATATCCGGGGCGTTCATCCCGCTGTACTTCGGATCGCTGCTGGTGGCGGGGGGCGTAACGATGACATAGGCCACGTCCCCGTCATCCGCGGCGTCGTCCACGCCTGTTACGGTCACAGTCTGCACCACGTTCCAGTTGGCAGCCGTGAACGTCAGGCTGGCCGGGGCGACCGTCCCTTCGGTCGTGTCCGAACTGGTCAGCCCGATGGTCACGTTGGCCAGCGGGGGACTGTCCAGGACCACCGTGAAGGTGGCCTTGCCGCCCGCCTCGGTCGTCACCAGGCCGCTGGTGGGGTTCACTGTGATTCCCGCGGTGTCATCATCGGTGATGGTCGCAATGCCCTGGGAGTCTGCGATCGCCGCGTTCGTGGGGTTGCTCAGGATCAACTGGAACTGCTCATTGTCCTCGTCAATCAGGTCGCCCTTGATCTGTACGGTCACCGGCTTGCTGGTTTGGCCGGGGTCGAAGGTGAGAGTGGTCGGGGCGACGGTCGTGTAGTCGGCCGGGGCGGTCGCCGAGCCGTCGGCCGTCTGGTACTGCACGGTGACGGGCCTGCCGCTGGGAGACGAGAGGCTCACGGTGAACGTCAAGCTCGTGGTGCCGCTGTTGCCCTCGACAACGGCCGGCGGATCGTTGACCGACAGGGTTGGCGCGGGGTCGTCGTCCAGGATGGTGATGGTGGCCTGGGGCATGACGATGGCGGCATTGACAGGATTAGAGAGACTGAGGAAGAATCGCTCGTCGTCCTCGTCGAGCATGTCGCCCTTGATCCAGACCTCGATTGTCTTGCTGACTTGGCCGGGATCGAAGAACACCACCAGGCTGGTATCGGCGAGGTAATCGTCTGGGATCTTGGCCGAGCCGTCGGCCGGGTCGCACTGCACGCGTACCTGCTTAGCGCTGGGCGAAGAGAGCTTGAGTGTGATGGGCCAGCTTTTCAGACCGCTGTTGCCTTCCGTCACCGCGGGCGGGTCCTCGATCGACAGCGTTGGGACATCGTTGTCGAGGATGGTCAGGACCGCCGAACTCGGGGCACCGAGCAAGGAGTTGCTGGGGTCGCTGAGAGTCAACTCGATCGTCTCGTTCAACTCAGGGGCCGAATCATCAACGACAAGAACGTCGAAGGTCCTGCTGAGCTCGCCTGGGCCGAATTCCAGGAGGCCGGCGGCGGGGGTGTAGTCTCCGGGCTGCAAGGCCGTGCCATCCTTGGTGCCATAGCGGACGCTGGCCGAGCCTGCGGTGTTGCCTGTACGCGTCACGGTGATCGTCATTTTGACGCTGTCCTCGGCGACCTGGTACGTGTCCGAGTCGAACTGGAAGATGGCTGGCGCAGGCTGGATGTAGATCCAGTTGAGATCCATGATGGGCCAGCCGCTGTCGAAAACCAGCCGCATGACCTGGACGCCGGCGGCGAGGCTGATGCCGGCAATGTGCATGGTCTGCCAACTGTCCCAGCCGCCGGTGGTGGTCACTGTGACGGGACCGGTCTTGTCCTGGAGGTTGACGACGTTGCCGCTGGCGTCGAGAGTTCCAAAGCTGATGTGGAAGGTGCCGCCGTTGCCGGAGGCGTAGCGGATGTCAACATCGTGCGGTCCAGCGGCGGGGACGTTGATGGTGTAGTCGAGCCATTCTCCGGCGCCGGTCCAGCCCACCTGGTACCCGCCGCCGGTGTCCGCGGTGGCGCGGATATCCACGTCCTCCCAGGTACGATAGGCCACGCCGGTGTTCAGGGCATCGGTATCGCTGTACGCCACGCCGTTGGGCCCGCGGTCGAAGTTCTCCACCTCGATGCGGGCCGGGACCGCGACGGGCCCGCCCAGGTACGGCGCATGGTGCGGCGTGATGCGGATCCAGTTCAGGGTGCAGACATAGCCGGTGGAGCCCGGCGTATCGAACACGATACGCAGCACCTGCTTGCCAGCCTTCAGGGGGACGGCGGTCTTCAGGATCGTTTTGTAGCTCTGCCAGTCGCGCGTATCGGGCACGTTCAGGGGGCCCGTGACATCCACGCCATCGATCTCCGCGTGGAATGTTCCGCCAGCTCCCGGATGAGCCACGCGGAACTCCATGTCGTAGTTCCCGGCGGGGTAGGCCTCGATGGTGTAATCGAGCCACTCGCCAGCACGGATGCTTCCAATGTTGTACGTTCCGCCGATGTCGCCGCAGAGGTCTATGTCCACGTCGTCCTGGCGGTAGTATTCACCGGGCGAGTTGCCGGGCGAGTCGTCGAAGTACGAGAGGCCGTTGGCGCCAAAGTCATACTCCTCGGCCTGGATGAGCCCGGGGACGGCCAGAGGGATGCCGTTGAACGGCTCGTGATGCGGAGTGACGCGGATCCAGTTGAGGTTGAGGCCGCCTGCCGGCGCCGTCAGTCGCAGCACGGTCAAGCCCGGCTCAAGCAACGCCGAAAACCGCCACTGGGTCACATAGCTCTGCCAGCCGCCGGTGTTCTGGAGGGGGGACTCGCCGTACCCGCGCCCCACGAATTCGATGCGCAGGGGGATGCCTTCCAGGGACGTGGCGTAGCGGAGTTCCACGTCGTACATGGCTCGTGCGGGGATATTGAGGGTATACTCCAGCCATTCGCCTGGGTCGATCCACCCGACGTTGAAGCCCCCGCCAGCGATGTCGCCGGTGGGCTCGATGTCCACGCCCTCGCTCGGGCGATATGCCCCGAAGGGCGCATTGACGCCGTCGCTATCGTGATACGCGATGCCCTCCCCGCCAGTGTCAAAGTCCTCGACCTGGATGATGCAGGGTGGCTGGGGTGGGCCGGACGGATACGAGTACTGCGGGCCGGTGAAACGTATCCAGTTGATGTTGGCGCCGATTGTGCCTTCGTCAAAGACGATCCGCATGACCTGCGTGCCGGCGTCCAAGTACACAGGCGAATAGGTGGCCGTCTCCCACGTCTGCCAGCCTCCGGTGCTCCAAATCCAGTGAGAGCCCGTCTTGTTCAGGCCGTTGAATTCGATGTGGTAGGTGGCTTCAGCTCCGGCGCCTGCGGCCATTCGCAGTTCCAGGTCGTACATCCCGCTGCTGGCCACGTCGATGGTGTACTCCAGCCATTCGCCGGGATTCGTCCACCCGACGTTGTACCATCCGCCTTCGGGGTCTCCGCAGATCTCCAGATCCACCCCTTCGGTTGGGCGGAACTGCCCGCCCCAGTTGTTCGACTCGTTGTCGTAGTACGCGACGCCCTGGCCTCCCAGATCGAAGTGCTCGGCCTGGACGTATCCGGGCACGGGGATGGGCGAGCCGGAATAGGGAGTCTGGGGTCCTTCGGGGCCGTCGATGGTGAGAGTGTAGCTCGCGTTCATCATGCGGCAGAAGCCCCACTCTTCCGTCCATGAGCCGGGATCAATGGTCACGGGCCCTTGTGCCCCGACGACCGAGATGTAGTAGGTCTTCCCGGCTGCGACGTTCAGGGTGACGCTCTCCACGCTGCCGCTGTCGGAACTTGAGTACGCGATCGGCAATGAACGGGGAGAATAGTCCATACGCCCATCGCGCACATAAAGGTCGAGGTCGCCCAGGTCATGCTGGAAAGCGACGCTGATCGTGGCCTGACCTTCCGCCGGCGCCGTCCAGGCGTAGAAGTCGTGATCGCTGGCCGAGTCGATGGTCAGCCCTGTATCCGATCGGTCGCCCATGCCAAGGTTCGCAGGCACCCAGAGGACGTAAAAGAGGGGCGCCTGCTCGGTGTGTCCGTTCGGCTCGAAGCGGTCCTGCGGAATCGCCGGGCCATTGATCTGAATGCTGTAATCGTGATGCCGCGAGCCGCCCGCTCCGACGACGGCAATGTAGTAAACCTGCATTGGCTGCACGTAGTAGCCCGTGATGTATTCGTTGTCAGCCAGACCGGCCGATTGGCGGACCATCGAACCGGTGCCGTCGTACAGGAACAGGTCGAGATTGCCGTTGGCATGGGTGAAGAAGATTCTCACATCCAGCGCCCCTGCGCCTGCGGCCACCCAGCGATAGAAGTCCACGCCGCCGGCCTCATGGATGGTGAGGTTCTGCTCAATGCGGTTGCCCACGCCGAAGTTGAAGGGATGCTGCCAGTCGTTGTTGGGCTCGAAGCGATCAGGCAGGATGTCAGGCCCGTCGATGGTCATGTCGTAATCAGGGTTGACGGCGCCGCCGTTGCCCCAGACGCGGATGAAATACGATTGGCCCTTGGTTACAGCGGCGCTCATGTGTTCGTGATCCGTCGTCGAGTTGCTTTGGGTGATCTCGGTGTGGGAGTCATCGCTGCCATGCAGCGAGACATCGACGTCGCCGAGGGCGTGGGTGAATGACAGGTCGATGTTGAGCGTGCCGCTGGCGGCCGCGGTCCACATGAAGTAGTCGTCGTTGTCCCGGTGGATGCTCAGGCCCTGGATCGTCTGGTCGCCCGCGCCCAGGCTGCGAGCGAACTCGAACCTGTCATTGGGCTCCATGCGGTCGCGGGGAACGCCGGTAAAGTCCAGATGGAACGTGACGTTCGGGCCCAGCGTCGAAACGTCGGAGATGACGATGTTGCTGGCCATGCCGTCGTTCCAGTTGGAATTGGCGGTGCTGACGGCGCTGAAGGTTTCTCCGGGACCGAGCAGGTCATCACTGCCATTATTGGGGTTGCCGATGTCCTCCTTGACGAGGAATTGGGAAGTATGCGTGCCGGCCTTGAAGGCAGGCAGGCGGGTCTCGTCGATGTGCCAGATGGCCAGACCCTGACCCGGCAGGCCCGGGGCGGTCCTGAGATTCCCATCGCGGGAGCCGGCCAGTCCGGGCACCCCATCGCGGGCGGTGGTGGGCGCGTCATAGCTGGTGCCCCACCAGCGGTTTTCGATGAGGAAACACTCGCTGGCATTGCGCTGCACGCGCAGGACCTGCCCCGTGGTTTCGACGTCGCTGAGGGTATACCAGCCGGGGGAACTGATGACGGTGGGATTGACCCAGCCGAGGGTCTGCTTGGTCCAGGGATCGTGATGCACGCTGCCGTCCATGTTCAGAGTGGCGCCCATGGTGACCCAGTTGTTAACTTTGGACGACCCGGGCAGGTTGTACAGGTCCAGCACGTCCCAGTACTGCAGCAGATGCGTCAGCTCGTGGGGAATGTTGATCCACTCGGTCCAGTCGCCCACACCGGCAACGAGATACCCTGTATTAATCGTGATGCCGTCGACAACGATGTTCTGGTCCGGCGTGCGACAGTTGGCGCCCGAAGCGTAGCGATGAAAATCGTTCCAGGGACGGTTTGTCACGTGCGCCCGCGCCTGAGCTTCGGTCCAGTAGTCCTTGGGGCCGTTGGGATGGGCGTAATAGCGGTTCTGGTAGTCCGCCCACGTGCCGTCGGATTTGAGTTTCCCGCGGATGAGGTCGTAGTGGCGGCCAGAGACCACCTCCGTCAGCGTGGAGCGAGTGAAGGAGGTGGCGTCGAAATCGTCGTACGCCCGCAGGTCCCACCAGTGCTCGTTGCCGTACTGGTCAGAGCCGATGGTGATGATGAGCAGCTCGTTGGGGTCCAGGATCTTGTTGCCGTTCGTGTCGTATTTGCTGAAATCGAAGTCGGCGTCGGCCAATTGAACGGACAGCCGGCGTTTCTTCTCCGGAATGGTCTCGTAGGTGGGATAGGTGTAGATTCCGACGATGCCGTCGGAGCCGCCGTCCGTCAGGTCTCCGGCCATCGCGGGCACTAGCTTCAGGTTGCCGTGGGAGTTCTCCTTGAAGTAGTCAACGACGTTGTGCAGTGGCTCAGCCAGGAGCTTGTCGGCATCAGCGAGACTGTCGACGGGCTCGGCCGAGAATCGCTGCCAAACATCAAACCCGCGAGCATCAATGCGCAGGCCGGGGCCCGTTTCGCTGGTAATGAGGCTGAAGCCGGAGTTGAACGCGGCCTGGATGCCCCAGGCGGCCATGAGCTCCACGGTCGCGCCGTGATCGTACTCGAAGTAGACCAGTTCGAGCGAATGCGTGCCAGCCGGGACGTAGACGCTGGCCAGGTGGTCCTCGGCCGGATGCAGGGCATCGTCGGTGATGATGGTCATGCCGTCGATGCGCAGGCGTGCGCCGTCGTCGCTGTTGATGCCGAACGTCCAGATGCCCTCCTGCTCGGGCGTGACGCGCAGCAGCGCGGTGGCCTTGATCGCAAAGTGATCGCCGTTGCCGTCGGGGAAGGCGACATCGGAGTCGAAGTGGCCGGCCGATTCACCGGGTGTGTCCGAGTAGTTGACCGCCGTCGCCGCGGTGGTCCTCGACCCAGCCGCCCCATAGAAGATCTGCCGAAAGTAGGCCAGGTCGTGGTCGGGATGCATGTCGTGTTCGCTGCCGGGTCCGCCTTCGACAACGATCATGAGCACGGGGAGGGTTCCGGTGACGGCCAGAAGACACCGCTGCTCGAGCGGCTCGGCACAGGGCCGCGGTGATCGCTCAACCTGACGGTGCTTTCCGCCTCGCGTCCGGCGGCGAAGACGAGTCCATGCGCGCTTCATGATGTGTTCTCCAATCTCCCGGAGCTTAAGACGAACAGATGAGGCACCGCGCTGGCCACTTCAACTGGCCGGTTGCTCCGATGCCCTTGGCCCTCCCCTCCCGAGGTCCGCCTGTGCTCGTGCCATTGCAGCTCGGGTTCTCGCATCAATGTGAGGCTTAGCCGATTGTACACCACGCAAGGCCATGCTGCTCCGAGAAGAGGCAAAAAAACCCCGGGAAGGACATATAGGAGCGATATTGTGCCAGATGGCCGCGGGCGAATGTGCGCGGTCACGGGAGATTGAGAAGCAATGAGAAAGCGGCTGTGTTGAAAGTCAAGCGTTTTGAAGGACAGGCGAACGCCAATGTTCGTTGTTTCTGACCATCACATTCAGGATTGTCAGCGCCGTTCTGAAAGTGGGGTAGATCAGCCGGTTTGAAAATGGGGTCTTCTTCGGCTGCGTCTTCTTCCAACCCTTCAACCAATCGTCTTCTTCGATCCTGAGTTTTCTTCCCACGCGTCTTCTTCACGCGGGTCTTTTTCGCAAACCCGCCAACTCGCCGGCGCAACCACGACGCTCCGCACGGCCCGGCCTGTCCCTCGCGGGTTGCCGGTTGATGGTCACACGCCATCGCCGCTGGGGCTTCCCGTGTTGCGTCTGGTCTCCATGTGCGCACATGCCATCGCCACTACCCCGGCAGGATCGATGGAGTCTGATCGCTCGTGCTCCCATCGACGGCGGCCTTCTTTCGAACAAGGGTGGGTCGGCTCCTGCATTGTCCGTTTCGGGACCTGCACAGCGTTCACTCACGTTATGGCCTGCGCGCTCGCCGAGTCGCCAAAGCGACCCTCTGCATCGGAGGCTTCAGCAGCTTCGTTACCTCCACCGCTGCTCCAACTTCTACCGGGCGGAGCGATCCAAGTTCCCGGGCGGGATTCTCGCCCGCTGAAGACCAGCGCCTTTTCACGGCGCACCTTGTTTAAGGACTAGCGGCGAATGCGGCAAAGGGTAAGGGTCGTTCGGGATCGACTGGCAAAAGGGTGTGCGCAGACAAATGACTGCTGGAGGTGTGGGCGCCCTCCAGCAGCCTGGTGGGAATGACTGCAGCTACATTTGCTCGGCAAACGCAGCCATGTACTCGGGAACGGGATAGTGTTGCATCAGGAACTCCCGCAATTGATCGCGATGGGCGATCAGGAAGCACACCGGTTCGTCGAGCCGCCTGGCCACGAAGTTTACGGCGCGGACGAGATGCTCGGCATCGGTGGCGATGTTGAGATTATCGTCGTGCCGGTTGGTCGGCAGCATGTGGAACTGCCACGCCTGGCGGCGGTTGATCAGCCGGAGGCAATCGACGTCGACCTGCTGCTGGTCGAGGTCGAATACGCCGGCGATGCGGATGTACTGCTGAACCCAGGCATCCTCGATGGCTTCGGGGCTGACGCTGTATAGGCGTTCGGCCAAGTCGCCAAAGGGGCGGTGGGAAGCCCGCTGGACCTCTAGGATGTGCTGAACCTGCTGTGCGGTCAGCACGCCTTGTTCGACCAATAATTCCCCGATCTGTATACCCGGCAAAATCGCCTCCTGCATTGCTGTTACTGTGAGTATCGGCCGGATGAAGGGCCGACTTGGGCTGGCAACCGTGGAAGCGATGGTGGTGCGCGTTATCGGTCGGAGGCGCCGGCTTTCGTCGCGGTGCGACCCCCCTACCGCAAGAGCGGATTGCAGGGCAGTAGAGCGGGCTTGGCGGAGGGAGGGCGAAGGAGCCCTGCGGGCTTCCGCGAAACCAAGCAAGGAAGGAAGGAAGGAAGGAAGGAAGGAAGGAGAGTTGGGGAGCAGTACACGCGCCTGCGAAGCGGGTTAGAATCGCCGGCTCAACCTCCGCCACCAATACCGGCCGCCGCCCACACCCATGCCGATCAGCAACCCCACCACGTGCGCGGTGTTCGCGATATCCCCAACCATTCCGGTCATACAGATGAACAGCCATGCCAGCATGATGAAGACCGTGGTCTGTTGGAGGTGCAGGCCGTCCTGGGGCGCAAACCGGCTCTTCATCCACACGTATCCGAACAGCGCGTAGACCACTCCGGACATGCCGCCGAAACCTGGGCCCGCGTAGTGGTATTGCGCGAGGTTCGATGGAATCGCCGCCGCCAGCACCAGCAGCGCCAGAAACCACACCCCGCGCTGCCGCTCGATCATGGCGCCCAGATCCAGAAGCCAGAGCATGTTGAAGAGGAGGTGGGCGATGCCGAAATGGATGAAGATGGGCGTGACGAGCCGCCAGACCTGCCCGTGAGCGATCTGCGACAACTCCTGCCACGGGTCTGCTCCGGGGGGTGCTTCGATGGAGGAAATGCGCAGGTACTGAAGAATATCGACAGGCGTAGAACGCTGGCCCCGAACCGCAGCCGGAGCAGACCCGAACCACGATGCGGCTCCCACGGCAAGGCTGATCAGCACGAGGATGAGCGTCAGCAGTCGGACGGAATGCGCGCCGCGGGCGGAACTGGTTCGCACGTCAACGTAATGGTCGCGCAGTCGCTGTTGTTTGCGATCTTCGCGGACGCGGATGGCGGATGCCTCCAGCGCCGCGTGCCGGTACTTGGCCTGGTCGGGGCTTCGAGAGAATTCTTCGAGCTCGGCCCGCGCTCGGTCCAGGTGGTCGTCGTTCTCCACCCAGACCGCCCAGGCGTCGGGGGCCTGCTCAACGGAATTGGCGATGCCCAGTGCCAACAAGTAATCACCAAAAGTGCGGGCGGCGTCCTCGTGTGGCAATGATCCGATCTGTCGCATGAATGCACCCTACGCCGACATTGGCGGCAAATCAACCAGCCAAACCGCGTGAGAGTTGCTGTTGACAGAGGCAATGGCGTACCATCACAATTGGCGTGGCAGCACGTGGGTCAGGGCTTTTGAGGACAGGATGTCATGTCGATCGGGTTACAGTGCACAGGGTGTGGGAGGCGCTATCGGATAGTCGATGACCGGGAAGGTTCTTGCATGACCTGTCAGTGCGGGCGCTCGATCCGGGTCGAGGGGACGCGATACCAGGACAAGCTGTGTGCGGTCTGCGGCATCGACGTGTCGTCGCTGACTCGCACGAGGGACCCGCAGGGTCGCTACTACTGCCAGCCCTGCTGGGACGACGCGATGAGAGCCAAGCGGATGGCCACCGCTCAGGTGCGCGAGGTGGAGATTGCCTGGATGACCCGACAGCTTTCGCGCCTTCGATTTGCGAACGCGGTCAGGCCTCTGATCGTGCTGTGCACGCTTGCCTTGCTCGGCCTGAGTTGGATACACCCGCCGCTGGGCAAGATCATGGGAGCGAGCCTTCTAGTGATCGGGGGCGCGATGCTGATCGTCTGCACGATCTGGCTGTATGTGATTCCGTTCCGCGACGGAGCGAGGATGGGGTTCGGGTGCATCCTGAGCCGAGCGCAGCGGGCGCAATGGGCAAGGCGGAACCCGGAGTTCAACCTGCGCCGCCCGGCATCGCTGGTCCTGTGTGGTTTGTGGATTGCGATGCTGTCGGCGGCGTTCTTCGCGCTCTGGATCGCCGCGTTGCGTCACAGGGGCCAATGAACGCGTGAGACGATTTCGTATCCGTGTCGTGCCCGACGCAATGTATCCGGGACCCGTCCGAGGCCTGGCGTCGGCGGCGCATTCATTTTCCTGCACCACACATTTACGGAACTGAAATCCGCTCGATGGGCCCGGCCGCGTCAGGGCATTGGGGCGGGCGGCGCCGGGGTCGGGGCGGTCTCGGCAGGCGCAGGAGCGGCAGCAGGAGGGGCGATCGGCGCCGGGCGCGGGGTCTGCACCGCTCCAGCCGGGCTGCCGGGAGGCGCGGGCTTGGCGGCGGCGCCGACCTTGTGGTCGGGCTGAAGCACGAGTGTCATACGCCGGCCTTCCAGCTTCATGTCGCGTTCGACCTTGCTGACGAGCTGCAAATCTTCCTTGACGCGTTTGAACAGATCCCGGCCCAGGTCCATATGCGCAACCTCGCGGCCGCGGAATTGCAGGGTGAACTGGACCTTGTTGCCTTCCTTGAGGAACTGCCGGGCATGGTTGATCTTGATCTGGAGGTCGTGATCGCCGATTTTCACGGTGCGCAGTTTCAATTCCTTGAGCTGGCCCGCGCGGGAGCTTGCCCGGCCGCGATCTTCTTTCTTTTGTTGCTGGTAGCGCCACTTGCCGTAGTCCATGATGCGGCAAACGGGCGGCCTGGCGGCGGGCGCGACTTCAACCAAGTCCATGCCCACCTCGCGGGCCATGCGCATGGCCTCCGCGGTGGATATGACGCCGACCTGTTCCTCTTTGTCGTTGATGAGCCGAATGGGCGAAATGCGGATCTGCTCGTTGTGGCGAAAGTTGGTAGAAATGGCCTTCTTCTCCTGGAAAACAACCCTGAACCCGAAAGGCCCCAGCATCCACAGGAGCCATTCACGCACATACCCGTTAACACAATTGCCAGGAAACGCATATGGCGGACCCGCCCCGCAGAGGCGTGTGGCCTTGAAGGCCCCAGTCTGCCCCGCGGCACAGACGCAAACGCCCACCCTGGCAATGTGGATATTCTGACGCACAAGGCCAGTTTTTGCAAGCGAATTATCCCCGGTTGATTTTGCCGGGAGCAGATCGTGCATTTTTACTGACAATTCCGGGCGGCTTTTACTGACCATTCGCTGATTTGTACGGGCATGGTATGGGGCGGGTGGCAACTCGCCGATGACTGGAGTGGCAGGTGTTGCGCACACGGCTGGCTCATGGCTGTCTTTGCAGAAGCCGAGGAGGGCGGCGATGGTGCGTTGGGTGTACCTGATTCGGCCGGGGCCGATGATGTCGGCGAGTTCGGGGACGGCGAGGGGAAGCACCGCGGCGAGCCCCCATTGGTCCCCCAAGAATCCCCCGTGAAGTACCCGTGACCACCCGTTCTCCCACCCGAAAGCCCCCTGGCGGACCCCCTGTGGGGGCGGGAACGGGAGAAGAACCATAGAGGACGCCAAGGACACGAAGAGTGGGTCTGAGCCACAGATGGGGCACAGATAAACACAGATGGGAGAGGGGGTTGGGGGAGAATTGGGTTCGTTTTGTAGTTTTGGTTTGTGGTTGGTGGATGGTGGTTTGTGGGAGTTGTGCGAACGCGGAAATGGGTTC
>JAPLNB010000375.1 GCA_026693085.1 Planctomycetota bacterium
GTTCGCCTACCCCGCAGTCCCCGCACTTTCCATTTAAAGCTCAAACATCTTCATTCTGCCGTCTCCCTCAGTTTATATCCAAAGCCCCTCACTGTCTCGATCACACTCCCGTCGCCCCCCAGCTTCTTTCGAATGGACGTGATATGCACATCGATTGTCCGGTCCGTCACGGCCGCCTCACGATCCATCGCCCCATCGATGATCTCATCCCGCGAAACCACCCTCCCCGGCCGGCTTGCCAGATAGTGCAAAATCCGAAACTCCGTCGCCGTCAGCGAAACCGGCTTGCCCTCACAGCTCACCTCATGCCGCCCCACGTCGATCAGAATGCTCCCCGCCCGCACCGTTTCCGCCTTTTCCTCCTGCCTCGTTGACCTCCGCAGCAGCGCCCTGACCCTGGCCACCAGTTCCCGCGGGCTGAACGGCTTGGTCACATAATCATCCGCTCCCATCTCCAACCCCACCACCCGATCCGACTCCGCCGCCCGCGCGGTCAGCATGATCAGCGGCACCTTCGCCGTCCGCTCCTCCGCTCTCAGCCGCCGGCAAACCTCCAACCCATCCATCCCCGGCATCATCACATCCAGAATGATCAGGTCCGGCCGATGTTTCCGCGCAATCTCCACCCCCGATTCCCCATCCCGCGCCAGGATCACATCAAACTGCTCCTTCTCCAGGTTATACCGCACCAGCTCCAGCAGATCCTTCTCATCATCGATCACCAATATCGTTCCTTTGCCCATGGACTCGCTCCGCGTCTTCCCCTGATTCATCATTCCGCTTTCATCATTTGGCTCCCGCCCCATGCCTCACATCCTTGCCCTGCACCAGGTAGATCACCTCTTCGGCGATATTCGTCGCATGGTCCCCGACCCGCTCCAGATTCCGCGATATCAGGATCAACGGCAGCGCCCGCTGGATCGTCCCCGGGTCCGCCATCATGTAGGTCAGCAGTTCCCGAAAGACCTGGTCCCTGAACGCGTCCACCTTCTGCTCCACCTCCAGAACCTGCTCCGCCAGATCCACGTCCCGCTCGACCAGCGCCGTCAGACTGTCTCGAACCATCTTCTGCGCAAACTCCGCCATGATCGGCAGATCCACCAGCGGCTTCAGCGGCGGCTGCCCCAGAATATGTTTCGCATTCTGCACAATGTTGATCGCCTGGTCCCCAATCCGCTCCAGCTCGCTTGCGATCCGCGACGCCATGAACAAGAACCTCACGTCCGCTGCCATCGGCTGCTGCAACGCCGTCAGCTTCACCGCCATATCGTCCACATCGATCTGCAGGCGGTCGACCTCCCGCTCCTTTTCATACACCTCCTTTGCGTACGACTCGTTCCGCTCCACCAGGCACCGCACCGCCGCCGCGATCATCGACTCCACCATCGACGCCATCAGCACGATCTTCTGCAACAGTTCCTGCAATTGCTGCTCAAAATGCCGCATCTCTATCCTCTCTATCACCCAAACCGCCCCGTCACATACGCCTCAGTCTCCCGCCGATGTGGATTCACAAACACCGCCTTCGTCGGCCCGTACTCGATCAGCCTTCCAAGATACATCAGCGCCGTATAATCGCTGACTCTAGCCGCCTGCTGCATATTATGTGTCACCACCACAATTGTATACTCCCCCCGCAGATTGTGGATCAGTTCCTCCACCTTCCCCGTCGCGATCGGATCGAGCGCCGAGCATGGCTCATCCATCAGCAGCACCTCGGGATCCGCCGCAATTGCCCTCGCGATGCACAACCGCTGCTGCTGCCCTCCCGACAGCGACATCGCACTACCATGCAGTCGATCTTTCACCTCTTCCCACAGCGCCGCCCCTCGCAGCGACCGCTCCGCCACCTCCGCCAAGACACCGCGGTGTCTCTCCCCAGCTAATCTCACCCCATACACCACGTTCTCAAAGATCGACATCGGAAATGGATTGCTCTTCTGAAACACCATCCCCATCCGCTTGCGCAACTCGATCACATCCACATTCCTCGCATAAATCGGCTGCCCGCTCAGATAGATATTCCCCTCCGTCCGCACGTTGTCGATCAGATCGTTCAGCCGGTTGAAGCTCCGCAGCAGCGTGGATTTCCCGCAGCCCGATGGCCCGATCAGCGACGTCACTTTCCCCGCCGGCACGCCCATGCTCACCTCGTGCAGTGCCTGCTGTTTCCCGTAGAACAGGCTGAACCGATCCACCGACAGGATGTTCTGCTCCGCTTCGAGTTCCTCATGGATCGCCGCATCCTCGTCGCCGAGCCGCTCGTGCGCGTCCCAACTCGCCGGCCGCAAAAGCTCCGTTCCCGGCCGAGCTATCACCACCTGTTCGCTCACGCCAATCATCGGTCGCCTCCGACCACAAAGGGGGGACCACAAAGGGGGTCACTCCTGATTATGCCCATCGTTCAACGGCTCCTCTTCATCCGTTGCACCACCCCACGGACCGCCAAATTCACCACCAGAATCAACGCGATCAGCACCAATATCCCCGCCCACGCCAGCCGCTTCTGCTGCGGGTAAGGCCCCGTCGCATACGCGAAAATCTGCACCGTCAGCGACGGAAACGGCTCATTCGGATTCCGCGTCAGCAGCCGGCTCCCCAACGCCGTAAACAACAGCGGCGCCGTCTCCCCCGCGACCCGCGCCGTCGCCAGCATGATCCCCGTCACCACGCTCCCCGCCGCCGCGGGCAGCACCACCCGCACGATCGTCCTCGCCTTACTCGCCCCCAGCGCCAGCGACGCCTCGCGATAGCTGTTCGGCACCAGCCTCAGCATCTCCTCCGTCGTTCGCGCGACGATCGGCACAATAATGAACGCCAGTGCCGCCGCGCCCGCCCAACCGTTGTAATGTCCCAGCGGCACCACGAGCAATTCATATCCCAAGATCCCCACCACGATGCTCGGCACCCCAGCCAACACATCAGCTATGAACCGCGCTGGACCCACCAGCCATCGCTCGCCAGCATACTCCGCCAGGTATACCCCCGCCCCCATACCCACCGGCACCCCCACCAGGCTCGCCAATCCCACCAATATCAACGTCCCCTCGATGGCATGTCTCATTCCCCCCGGGCTCGCCGGATCTCCCGTCGGCAGTTCCGTGAAGAATTCCCAGCTCAACGCCCCGGCTCCCATCCACAACAGATACCCGATCACCAACCCCAACACCCCCAGTATGACCGCCGTGAACAGCGCGCAAACCCCCAGCATCACATTGCTCTGCGCCCGCACCAGTCTGTCATACCATCGCATTGCTGTCATGATTCCCTCTAATGCGCCGCCGCCGTCCTTGCCTCCGTCCCCACAACGAAGTACCTCGCGATCACATTGAACACCAATGACAGCACCAGCAGGATCAGCGCCACTTCGGTCAACGCCGACCGGTGAATCGGCGAGCTCGCTTCCGCAAACTCGTTGGCCAGCAAACTCGACATCGTCTGCGCCGGCGCGAACACCGATGCCACGATCTGATTGCTGTTCCCGATCACCATCGTCACCGCCATCGTCTCACCGGCTGCCCTGGCCAATCCCAGCATCGCCGCCCCGAAAAGGGCACTTCTCCCGTATCGCAGCATCTCCCTCGAACTCTGCCACCACGTCGCCCCCAGCGCCAGCGTCCCCTCAATCTGCGCCCGTGGCACCGCCGCCAGCACATCCCTCGCCACCGCCGTGATGATCGGCACAATCATCACCCCCAACAGCAACCCGCCGCACAGCATGTCCCGCCCCGTCATCGCCAGCGGCCTGCCCCCCGCCAAGAATAGCCAATCCAGCCACGGCACATGCGACAGCACTTGCCGAATCGGCTCCTCCACGCCCCCCCTCAAAAACGGCACCAGCACAAACAACCCCCAGATCCCATACGCAATGCTCGGTATCGCCGCCAGGAACTCCACCAGGAATGAAACCACTCCCGCCACCCTAAGGCTCGGCCCCACGCGCACCAAGAACAACGCCGCCCCCAAACTCAACGGCAATGCCACCCCCAGCGCGATCACCGAGCTCACCAGCGTCCCATAGATCACCGGCAACGCCCCAAACCGCGCCTCCAGCGTCTCCACCACCACCTCCCCATCCTCCATCACCACTTTCCCCGCTGCATCGCGCTTCGGAACCTCCAATTCATTCGGCCGCCAATCCTGCCCCGTCACAAACGACCACCCAAACGCCTTCACGCTCGGCATCGCCCCGGCCGCCAACACCCACAGCAGCCCCACCAGCATCAACACCAACACCGCCGCACAGCCCCTCACCGCCAAACCCAGCAATGCATCGACCCCGACCGTCCATCGTCTCGACTTGACAATCGACCGCCACACCCGGCGATTCTTCGCCGGCGTGGCGGCCATTTCCACACTCTCTGTCACCCAATCGGTCATGCAAACCTCGTCATCGATCGCCACCTCACCTCATTGCCCCGCCGCCACTGCCTTTCCTTCCCACTTCAGGCCGCCGATCGCTTGCTTCACCTTCTTCTGCACGCCTTCGCTCAGTGGGGCGTAATCCATCGACGCCGCCATCCCCTGCCCATCGCTCGTCGCCCAGTTCAAGAACTCCACCAACGCCTTCGCCTTCCCCTCATCTTTCAGATACCCAAGATCCTGATACACGATCACGTACGTGAACGCCGCAATCGGATACGCCTTGTCCCCCAACTGATCCCAGATATTCACCGCCAGCGTCTTGCCTATCTGTTCCACCGCCCCTTCCCCCGCTGCCGCCACGCTCTCCGCCGACGCCTTCACAAACTTCCCCTCTTTGTTCCTCATCAACGCAAACGGGATCTTGTTCGCCGTCGCGTAGTTCATCTCCACATACCCCACCGCTCCTGGCGTGCTCTGCACCACCGCCGTCACACCCTCATTCCCCTTTCCACCCTGACCCACAGGCCATTTCACCTGCTTTCCCGCCCCGATGCTCCCCTTGAACTCCGCGCTCTGCCCCGCCAGGTAATTCGTAAACACGAAACTCGTCCCGCTCCCGTCCGTCCGCCATACCGGCGTGATCACCACATCGGGCAGCCTCACCCCCGCATTCACCGCCGCGATCTTCTCATTATTCCACTTCGAGATCTTCCCCATGTAGATCTCCGCCACCAACTCCCCCGTCAGCTTCACCTCTCCCTGCACCTTCGGCAGGTTGTATGCCAGTACCACTGCCCCCGCCACCGTCGGAATATGCACTACCGCCGCCTTGGCCGCCTCCATCTCCTTCTTGCTCATCGGCGCATCCGACCCGGCAAAGTCGATCGTCTTATCCGTGATCCCCTTGATCCCACCCCCCGACCCGATCGACTGGTAATCGATCTTCACCTCCGGATGGCTCTTCTGATACTCAACCACCCACCTCTGGTAGATCGGATTCGGAAACGTCGCCCCCGCCCCATTCAGCCTCACCTCTGCCTGTGCAACACCGCTCATCACGAACCCCGCCACCACCGCCACGATCGACAGCACTTTTTTCATCACGCCTCTGCTCCTTCCAATCGTTCGACACCTTGATTGACCACTATTGTTTTCCACCCAACGATAGCCCCGCTGTGTTAGCGTTCGATTAATAGCGCGCGAAGAACCCATTCACCCCGTCGGCTGTGCCCATAAACCAGCCGACCTGAAGCGCGCACCCGCCCCTCCATCTCTCCATCTGCGATTCACTCCCTCACCGGCTGCGGCAACAACTCGATCTTCACCTGCACCACCCGCTGCGGCTCCGCGTCCAGCACCGTGAACTTCGTCCCCGCATGCTCAAACATCGTCCCCTTCACCGGAATCCGCCCCAGCACCGCCACCACAAACCCGCCCACCGTCTCAAACCCCGCATCCTCCGGCAACGCCAGCTCGCACTGCTGATTCACTTCCTCCACGCTCAGCCGCGCGTCCGCCTCAAAACTCGTCTCGCTGAGCCGCTTCAACATTGCCGGCTCGTGTGGCTCGTGCTCGTCGGCAATCTCCCCCACCAGCTCTTCCAGAATATCCTCAATCGTCACCAACCCCACCGTCCCCCCATACTCGTCAAGCACAATCGCGATATGAACCTTCTGCATCTTGAACTCATGCAGCAGATCCCTCAACGGCTTCGTCTCCGGGACAAATATCGCCGGCCGAATCGCGCTTCGAATATCAAACTGCTCCGTCGGCATCCCCACGTACTTCAGCAGATCCCGCGCATACAGAATCCCCACAATATGATCCAGAGTCCCGTCATACACCGGCAATCGCGAGTGCCCGCTCTCCTCGATCGTACGCTTCACCTCCTCCAGCGTCGCACCCACCTCCACCGCCACGATCTCGGGCCTCGCCGTCATCGTCTGCCCCGCCTGTGTGTCTCGAAACTCGATCACCGACTCGATCATCTCCCGCTCTTCTTCACCGACCACCCCCTCCTTCTCGCCCTCCTCCACCGCCGACAGAATGTCCTTCTCCACCTGCTCAGGCTCCAGCTCCAAACTCGCCCCCGTCGCCCGCCGCACCACCCTGTCAATCAAATGCATCAGCTTGGTCACCGGCAGCATCGCCATTCGCAAGCCGTGCAGAAACCGCACCGACATCGCAATCACCAGCTCCCCCGCATAGCGCGCCATCGCCGTCGGAATCGCCACCGAAAACACCAACCCCAACACTCCCGCCAGCACCAACGCCCCGGTGTACTGCACCCACGGCGGCCGCCCCGGCTGGTAAAACAGCCGCAGCGGCAGCATCAACAGCATCATGTTCGCCAGCAACCGCCCCACAGCCGTCACAAACACCAGGTCCGTCCGCAGCTCCATGGTCCGCTCAAACCACTCCGACCGCTTATACGTCGCCAGCATGTCCTCCAGCCGCGACCGCGAAAAATCCCGCAACGCATACGTCACCGTCGAAAAGAACAACGACGCCAACGACGCGCACACAATCCCAATGGCAGTCCAGATCATCGCCGCCCCCTCCTGACCCCTGATTCCTCACCCCTGACCCCTTTCACAAAGGTCGCCCCCACCCCCAGCTCCTTGAGTATTGTGTCCTCCATGCGATGCATTTCCTGGTATTTGCGCTCGGTTCTATCGTCAAACCCGCTCAAGTGCAACATTCCATGAACCGCGTATAGCAGCAGTTCCCGCCTCACCTCGATTCCCCTTCGCTTCGCCTGCCGCGCCGCCTCCGGCAGACACACCACCACCTCACCACCAACCACCCGCCTCCGCTTATCCCTTTCCATCTCAAAGCTCAGCACATCCGTCGGCCCCTTGATCCCCATGAACTGCTCGTGCAGCCGCCCCATTATCGCATCGCCCACCACCGCCACCGACAGCTCCCGCAACCCCGACCCCGCCAACCCATGTGCATGCCTCAAATACCGCCCCAAGAATCCCCAATACTCCCTCCCCGTCGTCCCCACAATTGTCAATTCACAATTTTCAATATGCAATTTTCAATTCCTCGTCAGTCCTCGCCGCCCCCTCACGCCATCTTCACCGCCCCAGCCTCCACGCCATGCGTCATCTGCACTGTTGATGGATACGCCAGCCTCCCGTGATACACGCTCAACAGCGTCTTCACCAGCGACTTTTCGATCAGCGACAGCTCCTGGAACGTTACATCCGCTTCATCAAACTGCCCATCCAATAGCCGCTTCATGATCAGCTCATGCACCAGCGCCTCGATCCGGCTCGCGTGTGGCTCGACCATCGCCCTCGTCGCGCTTTCCACCGCATCCGCAATCATCACAACCGCCGTCTCCCGCGTCCGCGGCCTAGGCCCCGGATACCGATACTCCTCCTCGCTGACCTCCCCCTCACCCCTCTGATTGCACGCCTGATGGTAAAAATACTCCACCAGCATCGTCCCATGATGCTGCTGGATGAAGTGTACAATCACTCCAGGCAGGTTGTACTCCTTCGCCATTTCCGCCCCATCCTTCACATGCCCCAATATGATCAGCAGGGACACGTTCGGGCTCAAATTCAAATGCCGATTCTGCCCGTCGATCTGGTTCTCGCAGAAATAGTCCGACTTGTTGATCTTCCCAATGTCGTGGTAATAGCTCCCCACCCGGCAGAGCAGCGAATTCGCATCAATCGCCTCCGCCGCCGCCTCCGCCAGCGTCGCCACACCCAGGCTGTGGCTATACGTCCCCGGCGCCTCCAGCGACAACCGCTTCAGCAGCGGATTGCTCACATCCGCCAGTTCCAACAACGTCATCGACGTCGTGATCCGGAACGTCTTCTCAATGAACGGCAAGATACCCAGCACCACAAATCCCACCCCCAAACCCGCCGCTCCACCATGCAGACAATTCCGCCAGATCACCCCCAGCCCATCCATCTGCATCCCGCCGATCGCACCCGCCGCCAACGCCATCGCCGCCGCCGTCGCCCCGCCAACCTCCACCAGCTTGCTCCGCGTCCTCACCTCATCCAGCAGCACGCAACACGTTGTCACCCCCATCCACATGATCAGGAAAAACCCAATCCCCTGTCCCAGCACTGCCGTCACCATCACCCCATGCAGCGACGCAATCCCCAACGCAAACCGCCGATCATATGCGATCGCCAATATCATCGCCGACAGAATCGTCGGACCCGTCCCGAACACCAACAGCGGCCCCGTCCCGATCGCCGCCAACACCGGCACCACCAGCGTCGCTGCCAACAGCCCCGATATCCCCACCGCCCTCGCGTGGTTCTTCACCACCCGGGGCTGATACATCGCCACATACACCGCCAACCCCGCCGATATCAACGCCACCACCCCAGCCATACCCCCATATCCCTGCACTCGCCTCCCCCAGCCCAGCGACCCCACATACGCCTTCTGCTCCTCCACCAACAGCTTCCACGCCGCCTGCGTCACCATCCCACCTCGCGAAACCAACACCGCCTTCTCCGGAACCTTCCGCGTCGCCGACTCCACCGACGCATGCCGCGCCGCATCATTCTGTTCCCCTGCCGTCAACTCCGGGTCCAATTCGTGGGTCGGCGCCAGCGCCGCAATCGTAAACCCCGCCACGTTCGCCGACAGCGGCGACATGAAATACTGCTCCGCTATCCCATTCATCAAACCCAGCAGTTCCGCCCGCTGCGGTTCCGTCGGCTTGTCCGCATACGTCCGCCCCACATCCATGCGCACCAACTCCCCAGCCGCTTCCGTCCCCCTCGGCACCTTTACCGCCATCCTCGCCGGCGTCTGCAACTCCTTCTCCCGCTCCTCCACCGGCAACACCACCAGCTTCAACTCCCGGCACGCTCCCCGAAGCTGATTCACATAGCTCGCCACCCCCTTCTTATAGTCCTCCAGACTGCTCCGCCGGATCTCCTTCAACAGCGTAATGCTCCCGCTGTCCATTGGCTCCGCCACCTCCTTCGGCAAGCCCTGCCCAACCACCCCGCCCACATCCTCCGGCAACGAAACCAACCTCCGCTCCAACGCGTCAAACGCCCCGCCCTTGACCCGATACACCCGGCTCGCCGCATCCCGCGCCGCCTGCCGGATCTCCGCCACCCTTTCCGGATTGGTATACGAGAAACTCACCCGGCTGCACACGTCCTCATTGACGTACTCGTCCGGCCGGCAACGCACGATCTGCTCCCGCAACATTGAAATCGTCGTCGCCACCGCCCAGAACGCCACCACTATGACCAGCGATGCGCGCACCTCCGGCAAACGCATCACCTGCCACCACTGCTCTGCCTCTGCCCGACTCCTGCGGATCTCCGCCCGCCGAGCCCTATATTTCCCAAGTCGAAACATCGACTCTATTGCTCACTTCCCCCCTCGCCAGACGCGTTACGCTTCACGCATCGCGTTTCTCATACGCATTCACAATGCTCTGCACCAGCCGATGCCTCACAATGTCCTCCCGCTCCAACTCCACCAACGCCACGCCTTTAATCCCACGTAGCCTCACCATCGCATCAGCCAGTCCGCTGGGCGCATCCTCCGGCAGGTCCACCTGGCTCGGGTCGCCCGTTACGATCATCTTCGAGTCATGGCCCAGTCTTGTCAAAAACATCAGCATCTGCGACGGCGTCGTGTTCTGCGCCTCATCCAAGATGATAACACTATCATTCAGCGTCCGCCCACGCATGAATGCGAGCGGTATCACCTCGATAACGTCATTCACCATAAACCTCTTAACCTGCTCGAATTCCATCATATCATGAAGGGCATCAAAAAGCGGCCTCAAGTACGGATTCACCTTTGCCTGTAAATCCCCGGGCAAAAACCCCAGCCGCTCGCCCGCTTCCACCGCAGGCCTGGCCAGAATGATCCGCTTCACCTGCCCATGCTTCAGCAGGCTCGCCGCCGCCGCCACCGCCAAATACGTCTTCCCGGTCCCCGCCGGCCCCGTGCAAAACGTCAGATCATGCCCATTCATCGCCTGCACATACCGCATCTGCCCCGCCGTCTTTGGCCGGATCGTCCGCGCCCGCATGTATACGTCGATATCCCCCTCGCTCCGCTCCCGAGTCTGCCCCGTCACCGTCAATATCGTCTCCCCAACCTCCTCCACGCTCACCCACTCCTGCCGCCTCAGCTTCCGCTGCATCTGATCCAGCACCGCTGCCGCCTTCGCCACCTGTTCCTTCTCCCCCGACAAATGCAGTTCATCCACCCGCCCCACAATATGCACCCCAAAGGCCTCCCGGATCATCTTCAAATGACGATCCGCAACCCCAAACAGCGCCAGCTTCCTATCAGGTTGTTCCAGTGCTATGCTGAGATTCATCGCTTCCGTCTTCTACTTCTTCGTGCCTCGTTGCCTTCGTGTCTTCTTGGATTCATCCTACCCGCTCTAAAACAGACTGAACAGCAGATAGGCGAACGGAGCCGCCAGTAGCGGGCTGTCGATTACATCCAATACCCCTCCAAACCCCGGTATCAACCTCCCGCTGTCCTTCACCTCCGCATCACGCTTCATCAAACTCTCCAGCAAATCCCCCACCTGTCCCACCCCACCAATCACCGCCCCAAATATAAGTCCCTGCCACCACAGCAGCTTATAATCCGGCGCCCCGATCCACCGCGCGCAGATCATCCCCACCACCGCCGCCGTCGCCACCCCCCACCCCAGCCCCTCCCACGTCTTCCCAGGGCTCAGCCACGGGATCAGCTTATGCTTCCCCATCGCCCTCCCTCCAAAAAACGCTCCGATATCCGTGAATTTCACCACCAGCAGGATCATGAGGATGACCATCGTCGTCCCGTGAAACCCCCCCGGCCGGACCGATTCTTTTACCCTGAGCGCCATCAAAAACCACCCCAACCCCCCCAGATACATTGTCGCCAGCACGGTCCCCGCCATATGCGAGATCGCCTCCTGTGTCTGTTTCCCCCACGCCCTCCGCAGCGCCGCCAGCAGCATCACAAACACCACAATGAACGCCAGCGTCGATGCCCCAATCTCCTCAAACCTCCGAAACTGCGTCAAGAACGCATGCACCACCAGCGACCCCGACCCCGCGACCGCGATGAACCGGTAAGGCTCCAACCGCTCCGCGCTGAACAGCGTCGCCAGCTCCAGCGTCGCCACCGGCAATATCACCAGCAACAACGCCAGCAACCCCACCCCCCCCAGACCATTCCTCCCCAACTGCCCTTCCATCCACCCCCTCGTCCACTGCTGCACCCGCCAATCCATCCACAACAACACGCACAACGCCCCCAGCATCATTGGCCCAAACGTCAACCGATTCCTCAGTGCCCTTTCCATCCATTCTCCTGCCACCCGCCCTATCTTCCCACCGCATTCCGCCTTTCTGATTCATCGGTCATCCTGTTCCTCCCACCCCCCCAAACCGCCTCTCCCGCCCCGCAAACCACCGCATCGCCGCATGCAACTCCCCCTCATCAAAATCCGGCCAAAGCACGTTGCTTACATACAACTCCGCATAGCTGATCTGCCACAACAAATAATTACTGACCCTCATCTCACCCGCCGTCCGTATCAACAGATCCGGGTCCGGCATCCCCGCCGTATACAGATGTTTCGCCACCGTCTCCTCCCCAATCTCCGCCACCTCCAACTCCCCCCTCTTCACCTTCGCCGCAATCGCTTTCACCGCATCGGTGATCTCCCCCCGGCTCCCATAATTCAACGCCAACACCAACGTCAACCCCGTATTCCCCTTCGTCGCCTCCACCGTCCTCTCCATCTCCCCCAACACCGGCGCCGGCAAATTCTCCAACCGCCCGATCTGCCTGAACCGAATGTTGTTCTCCATCATCGTCGGCAGCTCCTGCCGCAGATAATCCACATACATCCCCATCAGAAACCCCACCTCCTCCACCGGCCTCTTCCAGTTCTCCAGACTAAACGAATACAAAGTCAAATACCGCGGCCCGCCCATCTCCTTCTTCAACCGCGTACACTCCGTCACGACCCGCCGCACCGTCTTCGCTCCCTCCTGATGTCCCATGATGCGTTTCATCCCCCTGCGTACCGCCCACCGCCCGTTCCCATCCATAATAACCGCCACATGCCGCGGCATCCGCTCTGGTGCTATCTCCAAACAATCCGCCATAGCCCGCCCACTATATCCCCACCAGCCGCTATTTTGGAGTCACCCCACGTCCCAATCAGAAATCAAGAATCCCCTCCCCCTCCTGAATCTGCTGAAGCAGGAGAAGAGTCAGAAGACGGGGATCGCGATCAAGCGACAAAACGGTGGATGGGATAACGACTACCTCCTCAAGGTCCTTTTGGCATGAGATTCCATCAAACGCAATTGGCGTGGCGGGGCGAATCGTCGCGTGGTGGCACAGAGTTGGGTCAGTCTCGTTCGCCCTTATCGGGCGGCACCTGCGGCTGCGGCCACTTCGGGCCTTCGGCTTTGATTTCCTCATAGAGCTTGGTCATCCGGCTGGCCATCTCCGACGTTCGTTTGGCATCCGTGCCTGCCAGATCGTTCTTCTCACGCACGTCGTCGCGCAGGTTATACAGCTCATATCCACGCAACTTCTTCTGGCCGTCGATTGCTGCCAGGAGCTTCCAATCGCCATGGCGCATGGCCACCTTGGGCTTGCTGATGGCGTGGTCGTATTGCCAATAGAGCGGCACGTTTCGCACGACGGGCCTGTCGTCGAAGATCGGCAGAAAGCTCGCCCCATCGATTGGCCGATCGGACGGTGTCTTTGCCCCGGCCAGTCCGCAGAACGTCGGCAGAATATCCGTCGAAATGATCGGCTCCGAACAAACCCGGGCGCCCTTGACCTTGGCGGGAAACCGGATGATCCCCGGCACGCGTATGCCGCCCTCATACAGGTGCAGTTTCATGCCGCGCAGCACGCCTGGCGAGCCGTATGACTTCGCCGCGGTCTTGTAGCGGTTGAGCGTTTCCGGGCCATTGTCGCTCGTGAACATCGCGAACGTTCGCTGACGCTGTTGTGCCTGATCCAGATGCGCCAGCAGCCGCCCGATCTCATGATCCATCTGCGTGACGTTCCCAAAATATTCCGCTTCCTCCGGCTGGCGTGCGGTGGGATACATGCGGACAAACTCGTCGGCCGTCGCGATCGGCTCGTGTGGCGAATGGAAGCAGACGAACAGGCAGAACGGCTGGCTGTCATCCTGGCGCGACTTCAACCACGCAATCGCCTCATTGACGATCAACGTGCTTGAATAGCCGTCCATGGCGCCAACGGTCTTGCCGTTTCGCACGAAGTTCTTCGGATTGTGGTGGCTGGGCGAGGCGTTGTTCTGCGTGGAAAACCAGTGATCAAATCCATGGTCGCCGGGCTGCGCCTGCTGTGGCGAATTGAACTTTCCGTTGCAGTGCCACTTGCCCAGATGACACGTCGCATAGCCGGCGGCCCTCAGAATGCTCGCGATTGTGGTTTCGTCCTTACGCAGATGCATGGGCGAGTCGTTGGGGATCCAGTCATAGACGCCTACTCGATTAGGCGTGCGCCCGGTGAGCATTCCGCTTCGCGAGGGCGAACAGACGGCCGACGCGGCGTAGCAATCAGTCAGCTTCACTCCCTCGGCCGCCATCTTGTCGAGATTTGGCGTGCGAATCAGCGGGTGGCCAAAACACCCAAGATCGCCATATCCCAGGTCGTCCGCCAAGAAGACGACAAAGTTTGGCCGCTGTTGCTGCTCCCCGCTTAACGCGCGTCTTGGGCACGCCATCGCGGCTGCCCCTGCCGCCATTGCACCTAAGAAAGTTCGCCGGCTTGGATTATTCATGCCTCATCCGTGTTGGTTGGAGGGTGGATCATCGCCCGTAAGTCTTCCCGGATCAAGTTTCTCATGGCTCCTGCAATGCCCCGACTTCCCCCCGATAGAATATACCGCCTCCAATGCATCGGGTGGGTAGCTCAGTTGGTAGAGCAACGGACTGGGAATCCTACCCGAAACGCGTTCTTAGTATCAATAACGCCGTTCTTCGATCACGTACCTTTACTAAACTCGTTTTCGGCCCTGACAATCGGGTAGCCACCGTGGTGCACCGTGTTTGCTATCTTAACAGGGGAAACAAAACGGCCCGAATCGAGCATGGTCGATTCGGGCCAAAATGGGTAGGGGCGGAATCGAACCGCCGACACATAGATTTTCAGTCTATTGCTCTACCAACTGAGCTACCTACCCGATTCTTAGGCTAAATACTGTATCGGCTCCCGCCCATCAGTCAAGAGCCGCGAACCAATCCTATTCCTGAACCGATGCCCGATCCGCTCCTCGGCCTTGAGGTGCCGAGCCAGTAGTTCCCGGTTGTGCTTTTCGGCCAGCCTCGGCGTTCCATTCATGGATCGGGAGCCAGGCGTGAGCCGTCCGCCGCCCGTTCGTGTGCCGATCCGGCGCGATATCGCTGCCAACCTCAAAATGAAGCGACGAGAGGAACTGCATGGGATCATCGTGCGAGCGGCTGGGCGTATAGTCGAACACACCGAACAGATGGTCCACATCGTCCAGGCAGGTCCAGCCAATGCCTTGGCGTTAGATCGCAGCGAGCGAGGGAGATCCATGGCGGAAGGCCGGTTGCGTGGCGCTTTGGGAACGATTGGCGCATGTCTTCATTTACAGGGGAGGCGGTGAGTTGCCAAGCGCGGCGAGGGTTGTATACTGCGGTGGTGCGGCAGCAGTTGGATTTCATGGATGATTTGGCCGCGTATTGACTGAGGGCATGATGACGGGCAGGAGGCCACGGCATTTTTTGGAGCGAGTGCAGGCAGGGCAGTTGTGCGCACCGTGGGCAAATCGGGGGACGGTGCGAAGCGCGGACAGCCATGGGTTGTCGAGAGTTTTCCTGAACATGCGGTTGTCAGTCTGTTTATCGGAAACGGGGATCGTGGTCTTGTTCTCTGCCCGAGTGGCAGAGAACAGGTCGGGCTCTTTCTGGAGCTTGTGGGGCTGCAGCAATGAGGATGTAAAACATGTGCCGGAAGAATGGATCACTGCGGCGGTTATTTCAGGAGTCAGTTCGGTTTCTGGATGAGCTGGTGAACAGTCTGATTGGAGCCGGAGGGGGGCGGGTGGGGATATTGCGCGGTTTTGATACGCTGGAGGGGCGGGTCATGTTGGATGGCTCGGACCTGATCGTCGAATCGGTTTCGACATCGGTCAGTGCTGCCGTGTTGGGGCAGTCGATCAACGTCACGTTCACCATCAAGAACCAGGGGAACATGACTGCGACGCCGCCTTCCCCCGAGTGGGTCAGCGCCACCGATTCCATTTACCTGTCCGAGGACAACGTATTCGATGAGATGGCGGACAAGCATCTTGCCTCGCAGGATGGCATCTGGCTGTTGGGTGACCCGACGGAGCTGGCTGCCGGCGCCAGCTACACGCGCACCGACGTTCCCGTGACGTTGTCGGGAGTGAGCGCCGGCAGACGGTATCTGTTTGTGGTGACAGACCAGTGGGCATACGTTTCGGAAACGGACGAGACGAACAACGTATCGGCGCCGGTTGCGCTGGACCTGACGGCTCCGAACATTGACTTGCGAGTCATCAACCCGACCGTGTCGCGCACCAACGTCAAGTGCAACGAGACCATCGATCTGTCGTGGGGCGTGCAGAACTTCGGCACGGAGAACGCGACGGCGCCCGAGTGGACGGATGCGGCGTGGCTGTCGTCCGACGCCACGCTCAATACGCCGTCACACGGGCCGGGAGGGTTTCAGCCGGGCGACACGATGCTGACGGACGGCTGGCACTATGACGGGCTGGCCGCCGGGGCGAGCTATACGCAACCCGCGACCGGTGTGATGACCGCGGGCATACCGAATGTCACGCCGGGCACATGGTATGTGCTTTTCAGCGTGGATCGGGCGATGGAGTGGGGAAACAACTCGCAGGTGGAGTCCGACGAAAGCAACAACGTGGTCGCCGTTCCGATCACAATCGCGGCTCCCAGTGTTGATCTGCAGATCAGCAATCCATCCGCGCCCGCGACGGGGTCCGGGGGCGATGCGATCAACGTGTCGTGGCGAGTCACCAACGCCGGCTCTGATGCGGCCAACGGAGCCTATAGCCGCTATTCGGGCACCTCCATGTGGTACGACGCGGTGTATATGTCCGATACCGCGACGTTCGACAAGCTGACCGCGACCGTGCTGGGTCCGCGGCGTCAGAGCACTCCGCCACTGGCGGGGGGCGCCTCTTATGATGCGACGGCGACGGTCACGATTCCTGAGGGGACCGCGCTCGGGAGCAAGTACCTCTTCATCGTGCCCGACGATTACAGCGAACAGTCGGAGACGAACGAGACGAATAACATATCGGCGGCAATTCCGTTCACGGTCGTCCCGCCGCAGGTGGACCTGGTTATCTCGACTGCCAGCGTAACGAATCCACCGGTCCGGCCGGCGACGATTGCGATCGTTTCGTGGACCGTGCTGAACCAGGGAACATCGACAGCCAGGGGCGGCTGGTACGACCGGTTCTTCCTGTCAGCCGACTCGACGCTGGATGTGCAGGATGTCTCGCTGAACGGCGAGACGTTCCACTCGTCGAGTTCGCCGCTGGCGGGCGGTGCATCGTACAGCCAGACCTCTTGGGTCGGGATTCCGTACGGCACAGTCGGCGGGAGCTGGCACCTGCTCGTCGTGACTGACTACAGCGCGGGGCAGGTCGAGACCAATGAGGACAACAACGTGTACGATGTGCCGATCCAGGTGGTCCAGCCGGACCTGGTGGTGCAGAGCATCAGCGCGCCGGCGGTAGGGACTCCGGGCCAGGCGATCTGGGTGTCGTGGGTCGCGAGAAACGATGGCACGGCGACGGCAGGGGGGGTCATCTGGGACTATGTCTACCTGTCCACCGACACGACGCTCAGTGGCGACGATACGTACCTGAACAACGACGTGTTGTCTCGATCCGCTGCGGCGGGAGGGGGCACCTACAGCGCTGGCGCCACCGTGACACTGCCGACGAACCTTCCATCGGGGCCATACTACCTGTTGGTGCAGCTTGATCACGGCAATGGGGTGGGCGAGTCGAACGAATCGAACAATGTGGGGTCTTTGGCGATACAGTTGGGTGTCCCGCCGGATCTGACGGTGACGGCTGCGGCCGGACCGGCGCAGGCCGACTGGGGCCAAAGTGTCAATTTCACGTGGACCGTCAGCAACGTCGGCGAAGGATCGGCCAGCCTGGGATGGACCGACCGGGTCTATTTGTCGAACTCGAACACGCTGGATGGAAGCGCGGTGTATGTCGGCTCTCTGGCGCACTCGGAGGCGCTTGGGGCGGGGGCGCAGTATGACGCTGCCGCGTCGTTTGTCATTCCGGTAAGCGTCGGCGTGGGGCAGAAGTACATCCTGATCCAGACCGACTTCGGTGGCACGCAGGGCGAGAGCAACGAGAACAACAACGTGATTGTTGCGGCCGGCCAGATGACTGTGCGCGCGCCGGACCTGACGGTTCTCACAGCGACGGCGCCGGCCGCGGCCGTGCTGGGCGAGACGATCTCGGTGTCGTGGACGGTGAAAAACGTCGGCCCGGGGTCGGCGACTCGCGACTGGTACGATCAGGTATTCATTTCGAGCGACCAGACGCTCGATGCCGGCGACGTTGTGGTGTTGTCCGAGTCGATCTCCAGCCAGCTTCCGGTTGCAGCCGACGGCACGTATACGATCACCCGGGAGTTCGTGATTCCGGCGACCGTCGGGGCGGGCAGCCGCTACGTGCTCTTTGCGGTGGACGCGCTCAGCAACCAGAGCGAATCGGACGAGACCAACAACGTGCGTTCGGCGGCGATCACGATCAGCGCGCCGAACCTGGTCGTGAGTTCGCCGAGTGCGCCGGCGTCCGCGATCGTCAGCCAGACCGTGCATTTGGCGTGGACAGTAACGAACCAAAGCGCTGTGCCGGCGCCTGCGGACTGGCATGACGCAGTTTTTCTTTCGACCGATGCGACGCTGAGCGGCGACGATGTGCGGATCACTTTGCAGTGGATCGGCACCCAGACACCCCTGGCGGCAGGCGCGCATTATGACATGGCGGTTGACGTGCCGGTGCCGCAGGTGCCGGCGGGGCACTACTACGTCATTTTCGTGATCGACCGGCACAACCAGCAGGGCGAATCGGACGAAACCGACAACACGGCGATCGCGCAGATGGACGTGACGTCGCCGGACCTGAGCGTGATCGGCCTGGAAGCGCCCACGACTGCGGCGCTCGGCGACAGCATGAGCGTGACGTGGACGGTGGAGAATATCGGCGGCGCCGCGGCGATTGCGGACTGGTACGACAATCTTTATTTGTCGAATGATCAGACGTTCAGTGGTGACGATACGCATGTGAGTACGCTGCTGATCGCGGATCAGACTCCGCTCGCGGGAGGGGCTCAATACACGGCGACGCAGACCGTCACGATTCCGCGCACCGGGACAGGAGATCGCTATCTGCTGCTGGTGATTGACGGCTCGTACATGCAGGGCGAAAGCAACGAGACGAACAACGTGGCGGCGGTTCCGATCACACTGACGTCGCCGCAATTGACTGTGACCAGCGCCACTGCGCCGGCCCAGGCCAGTCTCAGCGAAACGATTTCAGTCAGTTGGACCGTGGGCAACTCGGGCAACGGCGTGGCCGCCGCCGACTTGTACGACACGATCTACCTGTCGCGGTCGAACGTGCTGGACGGCTCGGCGGTCTTCGTCGGGTACCAGTCGATCACCGATCAGTCGCCGCTGGCGGCTGGGGGCACGTATACAGTTTCGCGGACCATCACGATTCCGCAGGTGGGGACCGGAGCGTGGTATCTGCTGTTTGCGGCGGATGGCTATGACTATCAGCCCGAATCGAATGAGACCGACAATACGCGGGCGGTGGCGATCAATCTGAGCGCGGCCGACCTGACGGTGACGGCCGTGGATGCGCCGGCGCAGATCAGCGTGGGCCAGCGCGTGGATATCGGTTGGACGGTTAGCAATGCCGACAGCGGGCCTGCAACCGGATCCTGGTACGATGCGATCTACCTGTCTACGGATGCGACGCTCGGCGGCGACGACCGATGGCTGGGCGCTGAATCGGCGGCGGCCAAGTCGCCGCTGGCGGCGGGTGCAACGTATACACTGAGCTCGCGCGTGAACATCCCGGCGGTGGCCGCGGGGCAGTACTACATTCTCGTCCTGACCGATGCCTACGACGGGCAGGGCGAGAGCGATTCGACAAATAACGTGCGGGCGATCCCGGTGACCGTGAGTTCGCCGGACCTTGTGATCAGCAGCGTCAATGCGCCGGCCAGCGCGTCGGCCAGTTGGCCGTTCCACGTGACGTGGACGGTGAGGAACCAAGGCCAAGGTCCGGCCGAAGGCGACTGGTACGACGCCGTCTACTTCTCGACGGACCAGCAATTGGACGATACGGATGCGCTCCTGCGCGCGGATTGGACTGGGGTGATGACGCCGCTGGCTGCCAGCGCGACGTACACATTTGGCGGCGATATCACCATGTCCAGCCAGATGCGCGGGCAGGGGTATCTGCTGTTCGTGGCCGACCGGTATGGTTACCAGCCCGAGACGGACGACACGAACAACGTCTATGCCTCGGCGATCACGCTGAGCGCGGCGGACTTGCAGGTGAGCGCGGCAACTGCGCCCGCGTCGGCGAACCTCGGACAGACGATCGACATTGCGTACACGATCAGGAATGCCGGCGGCGGCGCCGCCAGATCCGGCAGATATGACCGCGTCTACCTCTCCGATAACGCGACCCTCGATGCCGGCGATACCATCCTGCTGACACGCTGGGTCAGCCCCGAGACGCTTGAAAGCGGGGCATCGGTTGACTACACCGGGCAAGTAGTGATCCCCGCGGCGGCGGCTGGAAACAAGTACCTGCTGTTTGTGGCCGATGCGCAGGACTCCCAAGGCGAAACGGACGAGACGAACAATGTGCTGGAGAAAGCGATCACGCTGAGCGCCGCCGACCTGACGATTGCGGCCACCGCGCCGGCGTCGGTGCGGCTGGGCGAAAACTTCAATGTGTCCTGGACGGTGACCAATTCCGGCGCTGGCGCGGCTCCCGCGGGTTGGTACGACTACGTTTATCTGTCAACGGACGCGGTGCTGGACGCTGGGGACCGGGCGCTGGTGGCGCAGGCCAAGGATGGGGCGACGGCGCTGGCGGTGGGCGATCACTATCAGGTGAGCAAGTCGATGACCCTGTGGGGGTCGAACACGCAGCCGGGCAACTACTATCTGCTGTTCGTAGCCGACGCGAGCGGCAACCAGCCGGAAGGCAACGAAACGAACAATGTGTTCGCGTCGGCGTTGGCGGTTGTTGCGCCGAATCTTGTGATTCAAGACCCGGTCGCCCCCTCCGACGCCGTTGCGGGCGCCGGCATCACGGTGAACTGGACGACAAGGAACAGCGGCAACGCGAGTGTGGTTTCGCCGTGGACGGAGCGCGCCGTCATCTCGACGGACCAGTATTTCGGGAACTGGGACGACGTGCTGATCGGGACCGTGAGTGGGGCGACGGACTTGGCGGCGGACGCGACGATTGCTCGCTCGGTTACGGGGACGATGCCCTGGGGCTACCAGGGCGCGTACACGCTGTTCATCAAGGTTGACATGGGCGGGACGTCCGCGGAGAGCAACGAGAACGACAACCTCTATACCGCGGCAATCCAGATCAGCTATGCGACGCCGCCAGCAGACCTGATTGTTGATGCGATGACGGTGCCGGGCCTGGCGGGGACGGGCGCGGCGGTTCAGGTGGCGTGGCGTGTGACAAACCAGGGAACGGCGGCCACACGGGGCAGCGCGTGGTCGGATCGCGTGTACCTGTCATCGGACTCGGTATTCGGGTCGGACTGGCTGCTGGGAACGTTCTCGCACAGCGGCGCGCTGGCTTCGGGCGACAACTATACGCAGGTGCAGAACCTGGTGCTTCCGGTGGATCTGGCGGCGGGACAATACTGGGTGTTTGTCGCGACGGACGTGTATGGGCAACTGGACGAGCCTGGCGCGGAGGGGAACAACGTTGCGCGGTCGCTGGGGGCGATGGACGTGAGCTTGTCGCCGGTGCCGGACCTCCTGCCCTCCGCGGTGAGCGGGCCTGCCGCCGCCAACACGGGCCAGCCCGTCACGATCAGCTACACCGTTAGAAACGCCGGCCGTGCCATTGCGGCGGGGCCTTGGAAGGAACGCGTCTATCTATCGCCGGACGGGACACTCAACGGCGCGGCGCATCTGGCGACATTCAACCGCACCGATTCACTGGCTGCCGGGCAGTCGGCTGCACGGACGGAAACCGTGACACTTCCGGTTTGGGCCGACGGCAATTATCGATTGGTCGTCGTGGTGGACAGCGACAATCAGGTCTTCGAACGCGACGACGAGGGCAACAACACCACCGCCAGCACGGCAGCGCTGGTCGTGCAGCATCCGGACCTCGTCGTGACGACCGCGAGCACGACTAACGCGGCCCAGTCGGGGACGGGTCTGACCGTGACATGGACTGCGCGCAACGCGGGGACCGGCACGGCGCCGGGCGATTGGCTCGACCGCGTCTACCTCTCGACCGATGCAACGCTCTCTGGCGACGATCTTCTGCGGGCCGAGGTAACGCGACCGGATGACCTCACGGCCAGTGGGACCTACAATGCTCAGGCAATCATCACGCTGCCGAATGGCATCAGCGGCACCTACTACATCATTGTGAAGACCGACGCGGCCGACGGGGTCGAAGAGGCGACGTTCGACGACAATAACGCAACCCCCACCGCCGCGGTTGCGGTCTCGCTCGCTCCGTACGCGGACCTGGCGATCAGTGCCGTGATGGCGCAGTCTCAGTTGATTGGCGATCCCGTTGATCTGACCGTTTCCTGGACCGTGACGAACGCGGGCACCGGCGCCGGCCCGATCAGTTCATGGACGGACCGCGTCGTGCTTTCTCGTGACGGCACGCTGGGCAATGGCGACGACCTGGTGCTGGGCAACTTTACCCGCTCGGGCGCGATGCCGGTGGCTACGTCATACACTCAGACCCAGATTATCACGCTGCCGGCGGCGCTCGTGGGCCGGTTTACCCTTTTTGTGAAAACCGATGCGGCCGACGTCGTGTACGAGCATACGGATACGAACAGCAACGTGGGCTCGCCAGCGCATTTTGTGGATGTGATGCCCGTGCCGTGTGCGGACCTGGTTGTCGAAGCCGTCGCGGCTCCGACCGCGGGCCGCAGCGCCGAGCCGATCTCGCTGACGTGGACGATCCACAACCAGGGCATTGGCGCAACCAGCACGGCGCAGTGGAACGACGTCGTGTGGATCAGCGACAATCCGACGGGCGCGACGAACGCGCGAACGCTCGGGTCATTCAGCCACGTCGGTTCGCTCGGTGTAGACGGGCGATACACGCGGTCGGCCCAGGTGACGCTCCCCTCGGACATCGGGGGCAACTGGTATGTGTTCGTGAGCACGGGCGGGCCATTCGAGTTCATTTACACCGACAACAACACGACTCGGAGCGACGCGGTGGCGGTGACGCTCGTGCCGCCTCCCCCGGTGGACCTGGAAGTGACGGCGGTGAGTGGTCCGGCGAGCATCAACGACGGGGCGACGGTCGATGTGAGCTGGACCGTGAAGAACCGTGGGCCGCAGAGCATATCGTCGCAGGCGTCCTGGACGGACGTGGTCTATATCGGCCCGAACGGCGACTTTGCCCATGCGCAGGAGATCGGGCGGTTCACCTACTCCGGAGGCCTGGAGGCCGGCAAGACCTACACGCGCACCGAGCGCTTCCACATGGCCGAGCACATCCAAGGCGTCTACCAGTTCTTCATCCGCACCGACGCCACCGCCCAGGTTCCGGAAACCAACGAGAACAACAACGTCCTGGGTGCGACCGACGGGACCGTGGTAGCGCTGACGGCGCGGCCTGATCTGCAGGTGACGAGCCTGCTGGCGCCGGACAGCGTGACCAGCGGTGGGGTGATCGATCTGGAGTGGACGGTTGTGAACCGGGGCTCGGTTCGGACGCCAACCGGCGGGTCGCGATGGACCGACGACGTTTATCTCTCGCTGAACAACGTATTGGACGGCGGCGACCGTTTGCTGGGTTCGGTGGCGAACGGCGCGGCGCTGGCGGCGACCGAAAGCTATACCTCGCAGGCGAGGTTCAACATTCCTGCGGGTTTTGGCGGGAATTTCTATGTGATCGTCAAGGCCGACGGCGGCGATGTGGTCGACGAATATCCGCAAGAGGGCAACAACACGGTGGCGCGTCCGCTGGCGATTGACGTGACGGTCGTGCCGCCGCCGGACCTGGTGGTCGGCGACGTGAACACCGCCACCGAAGCCTTCGACAGCAGCACCATCACCGTTCACTACAAAGTCACCAACCGCGGCGCGGGCGTGACCTATCCCGGGTGGTGGAGCGACACGGTGTGGCTCACTCGCGCAAAGGACCGACCGAACATCTACCGTGGCGACGTCTACCTCGGCACGTTTGCCCATGATGGCGTTCTGGATGTCAACGGCTTCTACACCAACGACGTCCAGGTGACTCTGCCGAAGCACATTTCCGGGCAGTATTACATCACGGCCTGGGCGGATTCATCGGACCGAGTCTACGAGCAGCCATTCGACATCAACCTCAACCCCGACGCCCCGACGGACCCGGAGGGAAGTAACTTCAAGGCCCGGCCGCTGACGGTTCTCTATACGCCGCCGGCCGACCTGGAGGTCATGCAGGTCACCGCGCCGGCCACTGCCAAGGGCGGACGCCAGGTGACGCTGAGCTGGACCGTTGCAAACAACGGACAGAGCGCGACGGACCGCGACCAGTGGGCCGATGCGATCTACGTCTCGACCGACGCGACGCTGCATGACGGGCAAGGGCAGGAGTGGATGGTGTTCGGCCTCCCCCATTATGGGAAGATGGCGTCGGGGCAGAGCTACACGCAGACGGCGACGTTCACGCTGCCGCCGGCCGCCGAAGGCGCGTACCTCGTTGTGGAGACGAACGTCGATCCGACGGTGCTGATGACCGATGAAGAGCTTCTGCTGCACGAGGTGGGCGACATCCTCAACCGCGCGGAGACGGCGACCGCCGACCGCGATCTGACGGATCTGAGCCGCCGCGAACTGCTGGATATCCTGATTGGTCCTGGCCCGGAACGCGTTTTCGAAGGCCCCTGGACCACCAACAACGCCAAGGCCGCCGCGTGCGCTGTCACCGGATTGCGGCCCGACCTGCAGGTCTCTGACATCCGCACGTCGGTGCCCGCCTATTCGGGCGATCCGGTGCAAGTGAGCTGGACCGTGACGAATGTCGGCGACGATGCCGTCTGGTCGGGGACACAGCGGTGGACGGACCGGGTGTATGTTTCGCCGGACCCGGTGTTCAGTTTGGGGCGGGCGACGCTGATCGGGGCGGTCGTACACTCAAACGCGACGCCGCTCGGTTCGGCCGCGAGCTATACCGCGAGCGTCACGATGAACCTGCCGGAGGGCATCGAGGGTCGGAAGTATGTGCATGTTTTCTCCGACCGCGATCCCCAGAAGGAGTATGGGGGCTTGGACGAGGTGCCGGCCGAAGCGTATCCGAATTGGCCGGAGACCTACCGCGCGCGAGTTTGGGAGGCGGGCAAGAAGGTCAACAACTACGCATCCGCTGCGGTCAGCGTGATCTATCGCGAGGCGGATCTCCAGGTGACGACATTGACGGTTGCGAGCACGGCGGCGTCGAGCGCGACGTTGCCAGTGAGTTGGACGGTCAAGAACCAAGGCACACGCGCCACGCGCGTGAACCGTTGGATGGATCGCGTCTACATTTCGACCGATCCGTCACTCGACCTCTATGATGAGCTGCTGGCCACCTCCTGGCGGCAAGGCGACGGCCCGCTCGAGCCTGACGCGAGCTACACGGGTAATGCCGAGGTTCGGCTGCCGGACGGCATTCAGGGCAACTTCTACCTGCTGGTGTTTACGGACTCTCCGTTTGGAGAAACGTGGCAAGCAAGTATTGATTATACACTGCCCTATCCGACACCGAGCGGAGCGGAGCGCCTGGAGATGCAGGGCGGGGGGAATGGGATGGCGCTGGTCCACGAGTTTGCGCAAGAGAACAACAACGTGCTTGTGTCGGCGTTAACGGTGACACTGGCAAACACGCCCGATCTTCGCGTCACGGACGTTGCTGCGCCGGTGCATGCGACGGTGGGCAAGGGATTCGAGCTGACGTATCAGGTGACGAATCTCGGGCAGGGGCTGGTGCCGGATCGTCAGAACCAGTGGACGGACTACATTTACCTGTCGCGGGACAAGTATCTGGATGTTCGGAGCGATCCGTACGTCGGGAGCGTGACGCACACGGGGGCGCTGGCGGTGAACCAGAGTTACACGGTGACGCAAACCTGGGGCCTGCCGCGCGGAGTGTTGGGCGACTACTACGTGTATGTGCTGACGGATGTGCCGAACAGCATTCGCCCGCAGGGGTACGTGTACGAGGGTTCGGGCGAGACGAACAACGCGCGGTCGAGCGCGGCGCCGGTGATCATCGAGCTGCCGCCGCCGGGCGATCTGCAGGTCGATTCGGTCCAGGTGCCCACGTCGGCCGTCGTCGGCGATGCGATGACGGTCGAGTGGACGGTCTCGAACCATCATGCGACGGAATCGATCCAGGGCGTGTGGGCCGACTCGGTGTATCTATCGGCCGATGCGACATGGGATCTCGGCGACAAGCTCGTCGGACGGATCGAGCAGGGCACGCTCAGGAACCCCAAGACGCTCACCCCTGGCGCCAGCTACACGGCGAAGCTGAACACGTTGCTTCCGCCAGCTCTGCCGGGCGGATATCGGCTGATCGTTCGAAGCGACATTTTCGACGACATTTACGAGGGCGCGAATAACGCGAACAACTCACGAGCGTCGGCCGGGACGATGAACGTGGATGTGAAGACGATGTACCTGGGCGTGCCGGTGAGCGACGAACTCTCGACGGGCCAGGAATTGCTCTATCGCCTGGACGTGGGCGCGGGCGAAACGCTGCAAATCAATCTCGACAGCCAGAACGATCACGCGGCCAACGAGCTGTATGCGCGGTTTGAGGGGCTGCCCAGTTCAATCTTCTATGACGCGATCTACGAAGGGCATTTGTGGGCGGACCAGACGGCGCGGGTGCCGACGACGCGGGCGGGAACCTATTATATCCTCGTTCGCGGGACGAGCGAGCCGCAGCCGAATACGCCGGTGCAGTTGGTGGCGCGCGCGCTGCCGTTCGGGATCAGCGATGTGACTCCGGAGGTTGGGGGCGACAGCCGGTATGTGACGCTCCAGATCACCGGGGCGAAGTTCAGCGAGCAGGCGGTTGTGAAGCTGGTGCGGCCGGAGTTTGCCGAATACGAGCCGGTCAATTACCAGGTGACCAGCGCTGCACAAATCAAGGCGGTTTTCGATCTGCGGGCAGCTCCGCATGGGCTCTACGATGTGCAAGTCATCAATCCGGACGGATCTATTGCCACGCTGCCGTATCGATATCTCGTCGAATCCGCGCGCCCGCTCGATCTGACCGTCGGCGCCGGCGGCCCGACCAAGCTGGGGCTTGGCGAGGTGGGCTGGTATGGCTTGGGCATCTACAGCCTGTCGAACGTGGATGCTCCGTACGTGCACGTTGAGATGAGCGTCCCGAATGTGCGGAACCCGCGCGAGGACCTGATACCAGGTCCGGCACTCGTCTTCCGCACAAACCTCTACGGTGACCCGAACCTCGCGAATGTCCCGTGGGCGAGCGTCGATCCGATAGCAAACCTCGGCGGCAAGCAGGTCGCCGGCGGATTCACCTTCGATTTCATCAACCGCGGGTATGCGGCGCTTACCTTCACGGCTGACGCCTATCCGGAACTGCGCGAACTGTTGAAACAGGACAAGGACTGGATCAAGAACAACCTGAGCGATCTCGACCAGGAGGATCTGGCATTCGCGTTCTACATTGCCGCATCCGCCACGCCGATGACGGCGCAGGAGTACATCGACTACCAATTGGCGCGAGCAGGCGAACTTCGCACTCGCATTCTGGCCGACGCGACCGCTCCGTCGGCGCTGATCGTTGCCGCGGCCGATTCTGTCGTGTGGGGCCAGGCTTACCTGGCGTCTCTGACCGACGCCGGCCTGCTGCGGCCGGAGGATGAACCTCCGGCGATCCGCAGTCAGCCGCAATTTGTCAGCCTCATGCAGAGCCTGGACGCGGGTCTGCTGGGCATGCCGGCGGGACAGGGCATTATCGCCGCCGGCAATCTGACGGCGTTCTTCGAGAAGGTCCGGCAGTGGTATGGGCATGACCCGAGCCAGTACGCGATATCGGATGTTCCGCCCAACGCGGCGGATTATGACCTCGGCTTGGCGAACAAGACCCACTTCGAAACCTTCCGCGTCCAAGTCGGCGCCGAGCCCGATCCGGACATTCTCGCCGTTGCCGGCGCCGACCTCAGCGGCTACTTCGGAGCCGCCGGCCGCGCTGCCAACAACGTCAAGATGATCGGCCCCCAGGGCACCGGCCCCGAGTCGTTCGTTCCGCTCAATGCGCCGCTGCCAGGACGTTCAACCTCGGCGACATCCGCATCGGCGATATCCGCGTCCACATTCCCGAAGGCCGCGGCGCCTTCAACGGCGATTTCGATTTCGTGTCGTCGCTGGGCGTGGTTCTGCGGGTGACGGCGGGCGTGGATGTGCTGAGCGGCACCGCGATGTGGATACTGACCGCGATCGACCCGCTGACCGGCCTGCCATCGACCGACGAAACCGTCGGCCTCTTGAAGCCGAACACGGACCGCTCTCAGTATGGAATGGTCAACTACATCATCAAGCCGAATCGCGATGTCGCGACCGGCACACGCATCGACGCGTCCGCTCGCGTCTTCTTCGACAGTCAAGCCCCGATGGAGACCAATTCCGTCAGCAGCACTGTGGACGCGGCAGCGCCGACGTCGTCGTTGTCGGTTGCCCAGATTGGGAACGGCTCCTACTCCCTGAGTTTTGTGGGCTTGGATGACACCGGTGGTTCGGGGCTGAAGGATTACTCGGTTTTCGTGTCGATCGACGGCGGCCCCTACAACGTCTGGCTCAGCCGCACGACGCAAACGAATGTGGTATACGAGGGCCGTGCGATACAGGTCCCGCAGTTCATCGTGCTGGCATCCGATGCGGCGGGGAATGTCCAGGCCGCTCCGGCGGGCGTGGTGTTGCCGTCATACGATCCGGCGGTGAACCTGGGCGCGCCGCCCGCCGCTCCGCAGACGGCGGATCAGATCACGCCACCAGCCAGCAATCCGGAGCCGCAGTTGCCCAACACGCTGTTTGTGCAGGCGCAGCTCGGCGTGCCGGGGGCGCAGTCGGCGACGAATCCGTCATCGTTCGGAACAGTGCTCGAGCCGTTCACCGCCAGCGCCTTTGCGTGGTCGATCGGCCGGTCGGGCGCCGGCATCGGCGCGTTGAGCATGGCGGTCTCGCCCGGAGGGACAAACGTGCTGGTCAGCGGTGGCGCTGGCCGGAACCAGATCTTCCGCCTGAACATTTCCGGCGGCCAGGTCGCCGAGGCGCTCGCCACGCTGGATGTGCCCATTTATGACATGACCTTCGATGCGGCGGGGCATCTCTGGGCGACAACCGGTGGTGGGCCGCTCGTCGAACTCGACCCGTCCACCGGGCAGATTCTCGGTCGATACTCGGACGGCATCACGCTGGGCATCGCCGCGGATCCGCTCACCTCGCGGCTGTACGTCGCGACCTCCGACGGCATCGAGGTGTTCGACACGATTGGCCGAACCTGGCAGATCTTCTCGAGCACGCGCGTATGCGGCCTGGCGTTCTCGCCCGCGCGCGAGTTGTGGGGAACCACCTGGCCGCACGACGGCAAGGTCGTACGCTTCAACCGCGTCGGCCAGGCCGAGCTGATGTTCACGCCCGACTCGCCCGCGACTGGCCTGGCATTCGGCCCCGCCGGAACCAGCCTCGAGGGCCTGCTGTTCATCAATCACGTCGATGGCGGCAAGCTGACCATGTTCGATCTGGCCACACGCCAGACGCTGCCGGTTGCCACCGGCGGCTCCGCCGGACAATTCATCCACGTGTCGGCCGATGGCCGCGTTTATGTCAGCCAGGACGATCAGATCGACGTGCTGTCGCCGCTGACCGCGCCACGCATCACGGCCGGACCCGCCAACGGTGCGCAGCTCGACCCGCTGCTCACATCGCTGACGCTGACCTTCGACGCGGATATGCGGCACACGACACCCGTGGATCCGAATTCGGTCACGAATCCTGCCAATTACAGCCTGCTGGACGTGACGAGTGGGCAGGCCATCGAAATCGGCGCGGTGACCTACGCGGCGCCCACGCGCACCGTGCGGCTGTGGTTCGAAGCGCTGCTGCCGGACAGTTATCAACTCACAGTCTCGACTGACGTCTATAGCGAAACGGGGATTGCACTGGCGGACAAGTTTGTTTCAAGCTTCCAGGTGCTGGCGGATGTCAGTGACCAAGTGGCGGGCAAGATCACGAATATTCGAGCGGATCGATCGGCCGGGCGCATCACCTTTGATGCTTCGCTGGTGAACACCCTCGGCTTCGACATGTATGGTCCGGTTCGGCTCGTCTTCAGGGGTCTTGCCGGCACAGGCGCCGCGGTGCTCAGGGCCGACGGCGTCGATGCCGACGGCAACCCCTACGTGAACCTGCTGGGTTCGGACGCGGCGATTCTTCCGGACGGACAGAGTGCGCCGGTGCGGACGGTGGTTATTGCCAACCCCGACTGGGCCGAACTGGATCTGACGCCGCGCGTTGTCTGCGGCCTGCCGCCGAATGTACCGCCGGAGATCACCTCGACGCCGGTCGAGAGTGCGACGGCGGGGCAGTCATACACTTACGATGTCGATGCAGTGGACACGGATTTCGGGCCTAAAACGGTGAACTATGTCCTCATATCGAGCCCGCGCGGTGCGAGCATCAATGCCACAACAGGGCTGATCACCTGGACGCCTGCGCGTGGCGATGCGCGCGTGTCGCTGTTCGAGGTGCGGGCGTACGACTGGCGCCGCGGCTATGACAGCCAGCGGTGGAACGTGGTTGTGGCCAACACGAACCGGCCCCCGAGCCTGTTGCCCGTTGCGAACCTTGTAGCGGCGGAGGGCGATGTAATTTCCGTGCCCGTTGCTGCGTATGACCAGGACGGAGACCCGCTTACCTACTGGGCCGACAACCTGCCCGGTGGCGCGCTGTTCGACGCGGCGAAGGGCGAGCTGCGATGGGTCACGGACGCACATTCCGCGGGACGTTACAGCGAGGTGACGTTCCATGTCAGCGACGGCGTGGCCGAGGCGTCGACATCGTTCGAGATCCTGGTTACGAACGTCAACCAGCCGCCGCAGATGGAGCAACCGATTGCTCGCACGGTTCAGGAGAACCAGACTGTCACGTTCGCCCTGTCGGCCAGCGATCCGGACGGCGACCGGGTGGTGTTCTCGGCGTTGAACCTGCCGCGCGGCGCGGTATTGAACGCGGAGAGCGGGCTGTTCATCTGGACGCCAGACTATACGCAGCATGGCGATTACGAGCTTCAGTTCGTCGCGAGCGACCGCGTGAATCAGTCGATTCGCACGGCCACGATTCATGTGTTGAACGTGAATGGCGCTGTGAGCCTGGACGAGCTGGGCAACTGGATCGTGTACGAGGGCCAGGCGCTAAAGGTGAAGATTGGGCTGAACGATCCGGACTATCCGGCGACGACGACACAGGTGGACGAAGCTGCGGACTCCGGCCAGACCACTGCAACCTTCACGTGGTCGAACACGGCTCTGCCGCCGGGAGCGACCTTCGACGAAGCGACGCAGACACTGAACTGGATCCCGACCTTCTCTCAGGCCGGCAGCTATAGCGTCAGTTTCACGGTGAACGACGACGGCGACGGGACCGGAACGTCCGCAGCGGACTCGAAGACGATCACGATCGAGGTGCGCGATGCCAACGGCGTGCCGACGGTGACGGCGATCGACAACAAGGTCGTCAATGTGGATGCCACGATTGACATCGCGGTCAGCGCGGCCGACCCGGACGGCCGAGCGATTGTGCTGACCGCGAGCGGGTTGCCAGCATTTGCGAGCTTCACCGATCACGGCGACGGCACGGCCACGATTCATGCTGGGCCCGTGATTGCCGATGCCGGCGATTACATGGTGACGGTGATCGCCACGGATGAAGGGAACGGCGTCCCCGCCAATATCCTCAGCGGCCAGGCGAGTTTCATCCTGACCGCGCACGCGGACAACGCGGCGCCGGTAATGGGATACGTCGGCGACAAGATGGCTTTGATCGGGCAGGAGCTGGTGTTCGTGGTCGAGGTTGGGGACTTGGACCAGGATGAACTGAGCTATTCGGCGACGGGTCTTCCCGCGGGCGCGACCTTTACCGCCACGGGGATTTATGGGCAGGCGGAGTTCCGCTGGAGTCCAAGCGGCCCGGGCACGCACGCGGTCGTTTTGCGCGTGACCGACAGCGGAAACGGCGTGCCTGCCAATGCGATGAGCGACAGCCGGGCAATCAACATCGTCGCCCGGGCGGCGAGCGAACCGCCAGTGCTTCTGCCGGTCGGGCAGCAGACCGTGGCGGAGGGTCAGACGTTGATCGTGAACCTGTTGGCTACCGACGCCGATGGCGACCCACTGACCATCACCGCTGCCAGCCTGCCGCGGCACAGCAGCCTCGATCCGGCGACAGGCCGGTTTACCTGGACGCCCGACTTCACCCAGGCAGGCGACCACGTGATCCGCTTCACGGCCAGCGACGGTTCTCGTACAAGCACCGCCGACGTGCAGGTGAGCGTTCAGAATGTCAACCGCGCGCCGGTCGTGGTGGCATTGCCTGGGCAGGTCACCCTCGAGGGTCAAAGCCTTCAGTTCACGGTTGCTGCGGGTGACCTTGACGGCGATGCGATCACGAACTACGTCGACGGGCCTCTTCCGACCGGGGCGACATTTGATCCTGCCACGCAGTTGTTCGCGTGGACGCCGGGATTCGCTCAGGCAGGCCGACACACGGTGCAGTTTGCCGCGATCGATCCGGGTGGCCTCATTGGTCGGCGGGACGTGACAATCGACGTGCTGAACGTGAACCGCGCTCCGGTGTTCCCCCCCGTCAGCGGCCATGTCGTCCTCGTCGGAAAGCCCTTCACCCTGCAACTTGGCGCATCCGATCCGGACGGCTCAGCCATCACCTACACCGCCAAGGACCTGCCCGCGGGCGCGAGCCTGGATGCTGCGACGGGGCTGTTGACCTGGACCCCCCAAGCGACGCAGGTTGGCACACACCAGCCGCTGATCTTCGCGTCGGACGGGGATCTGAGCGCCAGCCGCAGCGTTACGCTGGTTGTATCACATGACGCGATCATGCCGCAGGTGCACATCGAGCTGACGCCGAGCTTCGCAGTAGCGGTGGGGCAGAGCGTCTTGATCCATGTGACCGCGACGGGGATTGCCGACATGGAAGAAGTATCGTTGACGATCGACGAACAGCCCGCGGCGCTCGATGCCTTTGGGCGCGCCCGTTACACCGCAACACGGACGGGGCACGTTGCGCTCGTTGCACAGGCGACCGATGCGGACGGGCTGATTGGAATCGCCACCGGTGATCTGCGCGTCCGCGATCTGCTGGACGACGACTCGCCTCTGATCAGCCTGTCGGTGCCCGCCGGCGCGAGGATCGTGACGCCCACGGACATCGTCGGGAGCATTGGCGACACCAACTTCGACCGCTACATGCTGGAACTCGTGCCGCTGGCTGGCGGGGAAGCTCGCATCCTTGCTCAAGGCATCACGCCCGTGGCCGATGCGGTGCTGGCGCGGCTGGACCCGGGTGTGGTTGCCAACGGGGCGTATGCCCTGCGTCTGACCGCCAGCGACATCGGTGGACGGACCCAGCGGATTTCCCGAACCATCGAGATCAACAGCGTTGCCAAGCCGGGCGCGTTTACCAAGTCGGTCGTTGACGGCATCGTGTCGCTCGACGGCGTGTCGATCAGCATTGCCAGGAACTACAGCAGTCTGGATGCGGCAACGAGCGGTTTGTTCGGCTATGGGTGGCACTTCGCTGGCCTCGAGCCGCGAGTTGCGACCGATCTGCCAGCGACTGGCCAGGAAGCCGACGGCGTCTACAACGCGTTCCGTTCCGGCACGCGCATCTACCTGAATCTGCCGGACGGCAGGCGTGCTGGTTTCACGTTTGCCCCCGCGCGGTACGAGCATGGCGGCGCGGTGTGGTATTCGCCGGCATGGGTAGCTGATGCGGGGGCGGGTTTCGAGTTGGCCAGTGCCGACGCAGCGATCGACCTGGTTGACGGCAGCTTCTTCCAGCTTCGCACGGGCTTGCCGTACAACCCGGCCAGCGGGCGGTTTGCTGGCGCGGATTACACGCTGGTGGCGGCTGATGGTACGCAGTATCTGTTCGACGCCGCCGACGGAGTCCAGATGATAGTCTGGCCGAACGGCAAACGGTTGACAGTCAGCGACAGTGGGATTGTCGCGCCGAACGGCGAGCGGATCAGTTTCCAGACGGATGAATCGGGCCGGATCAGTGCGATCATCCGGGCCAACGGCTCGCGGCTGTCATATCAGTATGACAACGATGCCAATTTGACGCAGGTGACCGATACGGCGGATCCGCGGCGGACCTGGTACGGATACGCGGCGGTTCATGCGCATCATCTGGCTGCAGCGATGTCCGGCAGCGCTGCCCAGAGCAGCGTGGTGCAATACGACGGTGCCGGCGCGTCGCTGGGCGAGGTCGTGGCTGACCGCGTCCTCGGGACGGTGCGGCAATTTGCCAATACGACGATCAACAACACGCTGACTGCCGGCCAGAGCCGGCGATTCATGCTGACGATCAGCGACCGGGAGCTGCAAACCTCCGCCAGTGGCCGCGTCACGCTGGGCGTGGAGGTGCAAGGGAGCGGGTTCAACCCTGCCGCGGCCAGCGTGATCGGGGTGGCACAAGGCGAAACCGGCATTTGGGCGGGAAAAAGCGTCGCTTTGTTTACCTTCGACCATGCCGGACCGTACATGATTGAGGTAACCGGCGCCGACGCCGTGCAGGCAGGCGATTTTTCGATCGAGGTCTATCTTGCCGGCGACACCAACGCCGACGGCGCGGTGGATGGTTCCGATGCCTTGGATGACATCAACCGGGATGGTGTGATCAACGCCGGTGACGGCCAGTACCTGGATTCCAGCTTTGGTTTCAGGACGAACGAGGCGCCGGTGCTGTCGCCGGCCGTGGCGCGCTCGCACCTGTCGCTGCCGGTGACGCTGGATCTTGCGCCCTTCGTCAGCGATGCCGAGGGCGATCCTCTGGCCTATCGAATTGTCGCGGTTGCAGACGGATCAGCGATTATCGACATTGACGGCCGGTCGTTGATCTTCACGCCGGCGGCGCTGTTCAGCGGAATCGCGACCGTCGGCATTCGAGCGATGGACCCGTACGGCGAATCCACGACGGCGACCTTCACCATCAGTGTCAGCAGCGCTGCGCTGGAGAGCATCAACTTCCAGCGGCGGAGCCCGCGACTGTCAGTGGGCCAGGTACGCCAACTGCAGGTGATCGCGGACTTCGCGGATGAAACGGGCGTGGTGCTGCCGGCGTCGGCCGTGACCTTCGCGTCCACCGAGCCGTCGCACGGAATTGTTACGGCGAATGGCTGGCTCTGGGGCCTGACCAATGGCTTCGGCGCCGTCGTCGCCACCTTCCAGGGAATGCAGGCGGCAACCGCGTTCATGGTCGGCCAGCCCACCCAAACCGATTCGTCGCTCGCTGACAACGGCCTGACTGTCTCTCCGCTCGGCGTTGCCGTGCCTCTGACCAATGGCTCGCCTCTGCCCATCCGCGCCTATCTGCCCGATGGCACCGAGGTCACCGCAGGCGCCGCCGGTACACGCTTCTACGTCGCCGACCCCACTCTCGCCACCGTCGATGCCGACGGCAAGCTGACCGGCCTCGCCGTCGGGCGCACTTCCGTCACCGTCGTCCACAAGATGGCCGAGTACGTCCTGCCCGTTTTGATCGGCCAAGCCTCGTCTAATTCCGTCACCATCGGTACAGCCGGCGGCCTCGTGCAGGCCGGAAACGGCGTCACCCTCGGCGTGGCTCCCGCCTCGCTCGGCGGCGACACCACCGTCACTGTCACCACCCTCGCCCAAGCCTCCGTCAGCCGTCCCATCGTCGCACCATTCTCGTTCGTTGCGGCCTTCAATTTCGATATCGGTACCGAAATGCTCGCCCGTCGCCCCCAGCTTGTTGTGCCCGTCGTCGGCATCCCCGCAGGCGGCATCCTCATCGTCCATCGCGCCGGCAGCGTCCCCACCGATGCCGGAACCCTCCAGGATGCCTGGTTCCAGGTTGATGTCCTCCAGGTTGGCCAGGACAACATCGCCAGATCCCTCTCCATCCCCGGCCTCCAAGGCGCGGTCGAAAGCGGCGAGTACGCCATCGTCTATGCCCCCTCCGACACGGTCGGCGTGGTTCAGGCTCAGGTCACGCTCGCCAATCCGCTCTCGCCCACCACGCGAGGCATCCTCTTCGGCGTAACGCTGACCACCCAGGGATCAGCCGAAATGGGCCCCGACGGCAAGATCATCCTCCGCGGCGGCGGGACCGTCGTCTACGCCGCTCCAGTCGTCTATGGCACCGGCACTGTCCAGGTCGGCCAACTCGATCTCTACGTCCCCAACGGCGATTACCCCGTCAAGACCGTCGAACTTCAATGGACCGGCCTGCCCAAGACCACCTCCGACAATGTTCAGGTCAATCCCGGCGCTACACAATACAAGACCGTCTTCACCAACATCGTTCTGCCCTCGACTCACAACGCCAATGGCCCGAAGATCACCGCGGTTGCCGCCGGCCTCGAAGATTTCGGCGGAACACTCAAGCCCGCCATCAAGCTCACCGGCGACATCCTCTGGGCCGGCGCGCCCTTCAATGTCGGCGCTTCCGTTGCCGATCTGCACGTTGTCTTCACTGACAAAGCCACCGGCCGGACTCGCTCTGTTACCGGCGCCGATTTGAAATGGGATTCAGGCTCCGGCACACTCAGCGCCGCCGTCCCGCAGGACATGGTCCTCGGCCTCTGCTCTGTGCGGATTTTCCGCACCCAGGCCGTCCTCGATACAACCGCCGGAACCCCGAAGCAGGCTGGCACGATCGAAGTCGGCAGCCCCAGCGTCTCCGTGCGTCCGACCAGCCAGTACGTCTTCATGGCCAACGGCCCGCTGAAAGAGGTCGAGGTCTTCAGCGCCGCCTCGGGCGCTCTCGTGGCCCGCATCCCCATCGCCAGGCTTGATGCCAACGTCAATCCGCGCAGCGTCACCGTCTCCCCCGATGGATCGCGCGTTTTCGTCGCCCTCTGGTCCTCGTCCGCCGTCGCCGTCATCGACGCCGTCTCGCTTCGCGAGGTCGATGTTGATCCAAACATCCCGGGCCTCAATCGCATCAACCTGCCCGCAGGCGCCTCCCCGTTCTGGCTCACGACCGATCCCGAAGGCCGATTCCTCTACGTCACCGATGAAGCGTCGTTCGGCGGCACCGGTCGCGTCTATGTCGTCGATATCAATGCCCTCCGCAGCGCCAGCTCGCCGACCGAGTATTGGCCCGCCGCCGACTACCACCGCTGCGTCGCCACCATCAACCTCGACGCCGCCCCGTCCGGGCTTCGTGGCCTGGCTGTCAGCGCCAGCGGCAAGCGGCTTTATGTCGCAGCCCCCGGCCAAACCCTCTTCGGCGCCAACCGCGAGTCCGATCAGCCTGGCCGGCTCCACGTCATCGACCTCGAAAAAGTCGATCGCTCCAAGAACCTCTTCGGCGAGCCTATGGCCGCCATCACCAACGTCGGCAGCGAAGTCTACGCCGTCTTCGCCACCAGCGATCCCCGCTACATCGCGGTTACCGATCGCAAGTCCGATATCACCGGCGTCAGCTTCCTCACTGCCGGCGTTTCCGAATCCGACTGGACCATCAAGCGCGCCAACCTCACCCTCGGATCCCCGTCGGATTGGTTCGACATCAACAACGCCACCGGCATCGTCGTCACCGCCGATCTGAAATACGCGTTCGTTGCCGGCTTCAATGCCTCGCTCCAGGGCGTTCCCTCTCATGATCCGACGCTCTATCCCCCCGATCACCCCGCAGGCGCTAACGTCGGCCTCATCAAGGATCCCTTCGGCCAGCCAGTACTTCTTGGCGCCACAGAAGGTCTGCCCTACGGCTTCCTCGATAACATTGCCCTTTCCGCGGACGAGAAGAAACTCTTCGCGCCCTACCGCGGCGCTCACGGCGTCATGGTCTACAACGTCGATCGCATGATCGAGCTCGGCCTGACCCCGGTGGCGCAGTTGGCGCTCCAGCCGTTTGAGTACTACGACACCGCCCATACCCTCCGCATCACCGCCAACCCCATCGGAACCGGCGGCTACCCCCAGGGCGCCGCCACTCAGAACGTCACCCGCCCGGTCCCGCGGCCCGATCTGACGATTACCCAGTTCGCCGCGCCGGGCATCGTCCCCGCTGGCCCCGGCGAAAACGTCACCCTCACTTATCAGATCGCCTCAGCCAACTCCGCGGCCATCGCCGCCGGCGGCTGGACCGAATCCATCTTCCTCAAGGATCAGGCCGGCAACCTCTACCCCGTCAAATCCCAACATTTCACCACCCCCGGCTCCCATCAGATCACCTTCACCATGCCCAACCTCGACCCATCCTGGTTCGCACGGGTCAAGGAAGGCATGCAGTGGCAACTCGTCGTCAATCCCGATGGCCAACTTGAAGAAAGCGATTATTCCAACAATGAGGCGACCTTCGCCCTCGATTGGAAACTGCCCGACATCTACGTCTCCTCCATGTCCCGCCCGTCCATGACGATGACGGCCGGCCAGCCCATTGCCGTCAATCCCAACGTCAACACCCTCACCTATGCCGTTGCCAATCGCGGTCGCGCACCCGTCCCCAAGGGATCGGTCTGGAACGAGCAGGTCTGGATCGGCACCGACGGCAACGTCTGGGCCGCCGACGATCCGGGCAACGGCGTCTGGCACTACAGGATCAGCTCCGCCAGCCACACGCTCACTCGCGAACTGCCCACCGATTCCGAGTCCCCCGTCGTGCGGACCTCCCTCGTCATCGATCTCTCCAGCGTCACTTTGCCCCTCGGCGTCAATCTCTCCAATGTGCAATGGATTGTCCTCCTCGATTGGCCGGACGCCGACCATGAACAAATGGCTGCCACCCCCGCGACCATTTGTGGCTCGCTCATCGAGTCCCATGAAGTCGACGCCGCCGGCGCCACCAACAACCGTTATCTCGAAACCGCCAACGGCCTCGATTTCGCTCCGCTGCGTATCGACCTCGTCGGCGTCGGCGCAACCTGGGTGCAGAACGGCACCCAGCCCGGCGTGCTCGATGGCCAGAGCATCACCGGCATCCGCATCGGCCTCAAGCCCGACAATGCCGCTGGATTTGTCTCGCTGTTCGATGTCTCGCCCTCAAGCACGGGGATGTCGATTAGCTACGACACCGCCGCCAAGACCGTCCGCGTTTCCGGCCGGTTCAGCGGCACCCTCAACGGCCAAACCGTCGTCTTCTTCGATGGCGTCTGGGTTCTCAATGTCGGCACCGCCACCGCCACCGTCACCGACACCACCGTCCCCGCCGGCGACTCCGAATTCCGCGTCGGCGGCGCGGAAATCCAGGTCGTCAGCACCGAACTGGCCATCCCCAAGGGCGGCTCCTACGCCCAGGCCGAAATCCGCTTCCGCGGCAAGCTCACTCTTCCGGATTCGCTCAAGGGCCAGTCCAACCAACCCTGGCAGCTCGATATCGGCGGCACCCAGTTCGTCGGCGTCAGCCAGGCCGCCATCAACTTCCAGGATGCGACTCTCAAGAATGTCACCGGGCTCGACCTGAACCTCGCCTCTTTCAAGATGAACGCGACCAACCTCTGGTTCTACTACGATACCCCCACCTCCGCCCTCTGGATGGGCGGCGACTTCACCCTGCCTCAATTGGGCAACGTCGCCGTCCCCCTGCCTCGCGACCAGGGCCGCTACTTCCGCATCACCCGCACGGCCGGCGCCAACGTCGCGAGTTTCGCCAACGCCGTTGACCGCATCGCCGTCCAAATCCGCGATGATTGGTGGCTCCGCGAGGTCGCGATTACCCCGGCATTCGCGGCCGGCAATTGGACCGCCACCGGCACTGCCAAGCTCCAGGCCACCGACGCCGACCTCGCCACCACCGTCACGTTTGCCGCCCCGGGCACCATCAAATTCGAGGTCATTCCCAAGCAGGGCATCGACCTTCGCCTCTTCGGCCTGGCCGTCGATGGCGCGGTCACGATCGTCGCGGACCGCCAAGTCGGCACCGGCTCCGACTGGGACCCCCAGATCGCCATCTCCGGCGCCCTCACCCTCCCCGCGGAACTCACCGGAGATCCCACCAAGATCGTCCCCGCCACAGGTTCCCCCGCACTCGCCTTCCCCGTTGCCGCCGGCACGCCCATCACCATCGACGCCACCGGCATCGCGCTGCCCAACAACCAGCTCACCCTGAGCGGCGCGTGGAACATGCCGCTCTTCGGCATCCGCGATGTCCGCGTCGGCAACCCCAACCTCCAGATCATCACCGCCAACAACCTCACCTTCGCCGCCTTCCGCGCGGCCCTCGCCTTCCCCGATTTCGACAATGCCAGTTTCGCCTTCTCCGGCGATAACTACGTCCGCCTCACCCAGAACGCGGCAAAACAGGTCATCGTCGCCCCCGTCGGCCAGATCCAATTGACCTCCCCCATCAACATCACTCCCGACGGCAAGTGGGCGATCGGACCGATGAAGCTCACGGCCGATCCGCTCAAGCACGAGTACCTCGGCGAGTCCATGGTGCAGTGCGGAGATCCCAAGTCGCTGCTTCGCATGGACACACAAATCACTTCCAAATTAATCGTCTTTACCGTCCCCCCAAAGGAGAATGCGTTCCAGTTCTTCGGCATGAGCGTTAGCCTTGAAGGCTTCCAGTTCATCGCCGACCGCGACCCCGATGTCGATCCCGCCTGGGACCCGCAATTGAGCACCTTTGGCAAGCTCGTGTTGCCCAACAAGCTCACCGGCGACACACGCATCGAGGTGCCTGTTGATGAAAAGCACCCCATTCTCGTGAACCGCGACGGAATCGTCATCGCCAACACCTACCTGCTCCTCCCCGCCGACGCCGTCTTCAACCTCCTCGGCGAACTCCAGGTCAGGACCAGCACCGCCACGATCCTCTACATCGGCACCCAGGAAGCCCTGCTCTATGGCAAGTTCTACATCCCGGCCTTCAACGACCTCGTCATGCAACTCGACTCCGGGCCCGCAGCCGTCGTCAAGTTCAAGATGCAGGACGGCGAGTTCAAGTACTCCGCCGCCGCGTCGTTCGAAACCCCGGCCCAGATCCTCTGCTCCGTCTCCTCCCTCGGCGTCGAGTGGAAGATGGACCCCACCAAAGTCAAAATGGAGAAAGCCTACACCGATCTCGAGGTCAAGCTCGCCGGAACCGGCTCCTTTACCACCAAGCTCACCGACGGCTTCGAGGCCGCCCTCAGCATGGCCGTGACTTTCGAGAAAGGCCTGCCCAAGTACGAAGTCGCCGCCCCCCTCGATCGCCTCGCCCGCTGGACCTGGTGGTTCGGCCGTGTCGAAGTCATCTTGGGCAAACCCAGCTTCATGTATGCACCGGTCGAAGGAACCAATACCTGGGAACCCCAGCTCGCACTCCGCGGCAGCGCCCGCCTGCTCCTCTCCCAGGAAGATTGGGACCCCTTTGCAGAGCATTCCGCCGTCGAAATCAGCCTCAACGACAATCCGCTCATGCTCTCGCCCAGTGGCGTGTGGCTCACAGGCGGACTCATCCGCGTGCCTTCCTTCAAGATCGACGAGTCGTACTTCGGCTACGAGGTCGAACTCAGTGACGTCTCCCTCCAGTACACGCGCAGCACCCGCGAGTGGAAGTTCACCGGCAACCTCGCCGTGCCAAGACCCGCCCCAGAATCCGGCAACTATATCGAGATCTCCCTCGCCGGAACCGACGACCGCGGCAACGAACGCTGCCTCCGCTACAACGCCGACGGCCTGTCCGGCAACGGCAGGCTCAGCATCGCCAGAAAAACCACCGTCGGGCCCGTTGTTATTAATGAGGGCTTCCTCGAGTTCGACAGTGTCAATGGACGCCTTAAGTTTGGTGGCGCTGGTGAACTGGTCTGCTGGCCAGACAAGGAACTCGCCCTCGAGTTCGAGTTCGGCCCCAACGGCCTCAACGAGGTTGAAATCTCCGCTTCCGGATTCAACTGGATGCTCGGCAACACCGGATTCTTTCTCCAGAAGATCGGCGGCAAGGTCGATCACATCTCCGACGGCAAGCCCCTCTACATCGAAGGCATCATGGGCCTTACCTACGGTCCCAAGTTCGAGTACCCGATTCCCGAAATGTCACCCTGGATTCCAGGCGCATCCCTCGGCGGCCGCACCGCAAGCCTTAACTACTTCGAAGGCCGCTTCGGCGGTGATATGAACCACATCGAGCTGAACATCACGGCCTATCTCGGCGGCTACGTCGCTGGGGTCGGCTCCCTCTTCGGTGGGTCCCTCAAAGGCGTCCTCGACTGGTCCACCGATACCTTCTCCGTTACCGCCAACGCCAGCGCCGCCTATCCCCCACCCGGTATGCCCCAGGTCATCGTCTATGCCGGAAGTATCACTGCCGCTGCCGGCTCCGGCCTGATCGCCAGCGGCAGCGTTACCGTCTCCTTCCCCGACAACAAGGAATTCCGCGGCGCTAAGACCCTCGGCTCCGCCGCCGGCCTCCTCAAGATCATCCCCAACGACACCAACACCGACGACTACTTCGTCGTTTATGGCTCCGTTGACACCGGATGGTTCGGCGAGTTCAACGTCGGCCTCAAGATTGGGTTCAACGGAAGCGCCAAGTTTCTCGTCGGTAAAGCCAAGATCGCCGAATACATCGGTGCCGCTTCCGACCAGACCGGCGGCATCGCCGCCGGCGCCGCTCCACTCTCCCGGCAATACCAGGTCGCCGCCGGCAGCCAATCCCTCATGCTCACCGCCTATTGGGACAATGCCTCCCCAGATACCCAACTGCGACTCAAGATGCCCGACGGCACCATCCTCACCGAAACCGACATCGCCGCCCGCGCCGATATCGCCGTCCTCGACGACATCTCCGACTACAACTGCCGCTGGATCGGCATCAAGAACCCCGCCGCCGGTATCTGGGAACTCATCGTCCCAGACTCCACCGGCCTCGGCCAGGTCAACTTCTCCGCCTACGGCGACGCCGCTCCACTTACCTTCACCATCGACACCCCCAATACCGACGTCGATGGGCCCAACGTCCAGGTGGACTACACCGCGTCGCTCCCCAACGCCGCCGGCCGCATCACTCTCTTCTATGACACCGACAACCAAGGCTACGATGGCGTCCCCATCGTCTACGACCTGGCCGAAACCGACGGCCAAGGAACCTACAACTGGAACGCCGTCGGCCTTCCCGTTGGCGATTACTATCTCTATGCGATGATCGAAAGCGACGACGGCCTCCCCGCCTTCTCCTCCTACTCCGTCGGCAAGGTGCACATCACCACCCCGCCCACCGGCACGTTCACCGGCACCGTCTTTGTCGATGCCGACGGCGACGATGCCCGCGACCCCGGCGAATCTGCGCTGGCCGACTGGACCGTCTTCGGCGATCTCAACGACAACGGCATCCTCGACGCCGGCGAACAGTCCGCCGTCTCCGACAGCAATGGCGACTATCGCCTGGTACTGACGGTCGGCCAAAATGCCATCATCCGCCCCGTCCTCCAGTCCGGCTATATATCCACGGCCACGTTGCCGCTCACCCAAGCCGTGCCCCAGAATCGCACCGAGCAGATGGGCTTCGACCTCGGCGTCTTCCGCACGGTCAGCATTTCCGGAGCCGTCTTCAATGACCTCAACCTCAACGGCACGCGCGACCTCGCCGAGCCCGGCCTGGCCGGCCGCACCGTCTTCATCGACGCCAACGCCAACGGCGCCTTCGATGCCGGCGAAATCTCCGCGACCACCGACGCAACCGGCGACTACACCCTGTCGGATCTCGGCCCCGGCACCCATATCATCGCACAACTCGCTCCCAATTCCTGGCTGAGCGTTGCGCCTCGTTCGGTCAACGTTGCCAGTGGCACCGATGCAACCGGCATCGACCTGCCCAACGTCGCGACTGCCAGCATCAGCGGAACCGTCTATGTCGATAAGGACACCGACGGCGTATTCGATGTCGCCGAAACCGCCTTGGCTGGTGTCACCGTCTTCATCGACGCCGACGCCGACGGAATCCTCGATACCGGCGAAACTTCCACCCCAACCGATGCCGCCGGTCAATACACCTTCAACAACCTCGCCCCCGCCACCTATGCGGTCCTCCAGATCGTCCCGCCTGGCTATCGCCAGACGCAACCTCACCCCGCGGCCGCCTGGTCCGTGACTCTGAACCAGAGCGGACAGGCCAGCGCCGACAACAACTTCGGAAACCGCGAGCTGGCGTTCGTCAACGGCGGCTTCGATGACATCGACCCCGCTTCCATTCGGTTCGGCTGGACCTCCCGCGGCAATGTCGCCATCGCCAACTCCCGCGCCACCCTCGCCACCGGTGCCACCCATGTCGCCGGACTGGCGCAATCCTTCATCATCCCCGCCGACATCAAGAGCATCCATTTCACACTGGAACTGCCGGCCTTTGCCTCTGGCAGCAACCCCGCGGCCTTCGAGGTCGCCTTGCTTGATGCGATCACCGGCGAGCCTCTCCTCGCCGCCGCCAGCCTCCTCGATTCCGACGCTTTCCTCAACATCCAGTCCGATGGACGCGTCTACTTCGCTCCGGGCATCACCATCGCCGGCGCCACCCAGTCCGGCCAGATCATCACCCTCGGATCGACGCTCGATATCATCGTCGCCATGTCGCCCCTTGCCGCACCGACCGCGGCAACCCTCTACTTCGACCTGTTCGGTGCCGGCGGCACCAGCCAGATCGCGCTCGACAGTGTCACCTTCACCGACAACGAACCCCCGATCACGACAGACGACTCGGCCCAGACGGACGAGGACTATTCCGCTGTCATCAACGTCCTGGCCAACGATTCCGACCCCGAAAACAACACCCTGACCGTCATCGCCGTCACTCAGCCTCTGCACGGCTCCGCCGTCATCCAGCCCGACGGCACCATCCTCTACACCCCCACGGCCGACTATAACGGCTCCGATACCTTCGATTACACGGTCGGCGACGGTCGCTACGGCCAAACCGAAGCCCACGTCACCATCACCGTCAATCCCGTCAACGATGCTCCCATCCGCACCCGCTCCGCCGCCTCCCCGGTCTCCGCCGCCGAGGACAGCGCCAACCAGAATGCCGTGTCGCTTGGCCTGAACGCTCTCAGTTACGGCCCCGGCGGTGGCGCGGATGAGTCCGCCCAGACGCTCAGTTACACGCTGGCGTCAATCCCCGGGTCCATCACCGTCTACCTCGCCGATGGCACCACCCGCGTCCTCCCCGGCCGTGCCCTCTCGCTAGCCGAACTCCAAACCCTCACCTACAAAACCGTCGCCGACGCTGCCGCCGACGCTTCCCTCACTTGGACCGTCTCCGACAACGGCGGCGGCCAGAACACCCTCACCGACACCGTCACCATCACCCTCACGCCCGTCAACGATGCCCCCGTTGCCACCGCCCCGGCGCTTCTGCCCCTGAACATCCCCGAAGACTACGCCACCACCGTCGCCGCAAGCCTCGGCCTGGCCGCCCGCACCTACGGCCCCGGCGGCGGCACCGACGAGCTGGCCCAGATCCTCACCTGCACCATCACCGCCATCCCCTCCTTCATCACCCTCTACAAAGCCGACGGCGCCACCGCCGTCCTCGCCGGCGACACCGTTTCCGTCACCGACTTCTACGCCCTGACCCACAAGACTGCCGCCAACCTGTTTGGCTCCGGATCGCTCACCTGGACCGTTCGCGATGACGCCGGCGGCACCGACTCCCTCGCGGATTCCCTGACGATCAACCTCCAGGTGGTCAACGACACTCCCGTCCTGCTCACGCCCGCCCCAACGCCTGTCACCCTGGCTGAAGACAGCACCAACAACACCGCCGTCACACTCGGCCTGAGTGCGATCGGCTACGGCCCCGGCGGCGGCGCTGACGAACAAGGCCAATCCCTCACCTACACCCTCGTCAGTTTCCCAAGCTCCATTTCGCTCTATCAGAGCGACGGCAGCACCCCGGTCACTGCTGGCTCTGTCCTGCCGATCGAACAGCTCCGCGGACTGATGTTCAAAACGATTGCGAATCAGTTCGGCTCCACGACCGTCCTCTGGACCGTCCGCGACGATGGCGGCGGCCAGGATACGCTCTCGCAGAGCCTCACCATCAACGTCACGCCCGTCAACGATCCCCCAACGCTGAACGTGCCGGGGTCGCAGGTGACGGCTGCCAACGCTCCGCTGGTCTTCTCCACGCTGGCCGGCAACAGCATCACCGCCGCCGACATCGACGCACTGTCCGGCACCGTCCGAATGACCCTCGCCGCGTCACACGGCACACTGCTCCTCGGCAGCACCCCCGGCCTCCAGTCTACCAACGGCGATGGCACTGCCAACCTCGTGATCGAAGGGCCGATCACAGCGGTCAATGCCGCCGTCAGCGGCCTGACCTACACGCCCGCCCTCAACTACGCCGGCCCAGATACTCTCAGTGTCCTGTTCGACGACCTGGGCAGCACCGGCGGCTCCTCGCTCACCGCAAGCGGCGCCGTGAACATCTCGGTGCTCAACACCGCGCCTCTCGCCAACGCCGGCGGGCCTTACTCTGTCGTGGAAGGCACTTCCATCACGCTCGACGCCTCCGCCTCGTCGGATGGCGAGCAGGTCGCCTCCACGCTTACCTACCAGTGGGATTTGGACGGCGATGGCATCTTCGGCGAGACCGACGCCGCCGCCACACGCGGCAATGAGACCGGCGTAAACCCCGTCTTCTCCGCGGCCGGTCTGAACGGCCCGTCCAGCGTCACGGTCGCTCTGCGAGTCATCGATAGCGGCGCACTGGCCGGCAACGCTTCGGCAACCATCAGCGTCACCAATGCTGCCCCCATCCTCTCGAACCTCTCCGCCACGCCGATCCAGGAGGGCGCCACCACCATCCTCACCGGAACCCTCGCCGACTCCGGGAACGGCGACACCGTCAACGTCGTCATCGACTGGGCCAACGGCGTCGAAACGTTCCAGAACGTCTCGCTCGGAGCCTTTACCTTCACACACACCTACGCCGACGATGACCCGACCGGCACCGCGGTCGATCATATGCCCATCACCATCACCGCGACGGATGCCGACGGCGGCTCGTCGTCGGTGCAGACCGGCGTCGATGTGAGCAATGTTGCCCCGACCCTGAACGCCATCACCGCGACCGAGACGATCTCCAGCAACAAGAAGATGACGCTGAGTGCATCGTTCAGCGATGTCGGCGCTCTCGATACCCACACCGCGTCGATCGATTGGGGCGACGCGACCAACACGGCGGGAACGATCTCCGGAACCGCATCCGATGGACTGATCAACGCCAGCCACACCTACACCCTGCCCGGCTCCTACACCGTCGCCCTGACGCTCACCGACGACGACGGCGGCGTCCGCGTCGTTACCCGCAAGATCGTCGTTCGTGCTCTGCCTGCCAGTGCAGACGGCGTCTTTGCAGGCTCGATCATTCGCGTGAACGGGACCGCCGGCGCGGATCAAATCACCATCAGCGAACGCAGCAAGAAATGGGTCATCGTCGATCTGAACGGAAAGGTCTACTCCTTCAACAAACCCACCAGCCGAATCGTCGTCAATGGCCAGACCGGCAACGACACCATCAAGATCGACACCAGCGTCACCTCGACAACCTGGGTATACGGCGGTGCCGGCAACGACCGCATCACCGCCGGCTCGCGCGGCGTCATCGTGAGCGGCGGCGACGGCAATGACACGATCCTGGGCAGCACCGCCCGCGATCTGCTCATCGGCGGAAAGGGCAAGGACTCCATCGCCGCCGGCGCTGGCGACGACGTCCTCATTGCTGGAACCACCGCCTACAGCGAGACCTTTGCAGAGTCATCGCAGATCGCCCTGGCAAACCTCTTCAAGGACTGGAACTCCACCCAGGTGTTTGCCAAGCGAGTCAACACCCTCAAGAAAGGCAGTTCACGCAACCACAATAACATGTTCAGCACCACAACTGTCCGCGACGATGGCGTGCGCGATGTGCTCGACGGCGGCGGCCAGAACGACTTCGTCCTGTACCGTTCAAGCAACGACCGCGTTTCGCGACTATCCGCTGCCGAATCGTTGGCCGCGATCAAGAACCTGGCCTGAAGCCCTTGACGCGCCGATACGCAACCGCAGGGCTGCGTCGGACCCATTCGGTCCGACCCAGCACACGCCGCCGCTCCGCAATGCAGAACGGCCGCCTCTGCGTGTTACTTGTTATTGGTTAGTCGCAGCAACCATCGTCAACCACCGACCCGCGAATAACAACTAACAACTAACAAATAACAGAGCACCAATGTATAACCTACTCCTGAGGCTCAAGTACCCCCGCCACCTTTCGGGTGTGCCCATTTTTTCGGGAGAAGGCGTAAGAGGAGGTGTAGAATGGCTTTTGGCCGACGGAGTCGGGCGTTTTTAACAGGAGTAAGCCATGGAACGGCTATTGACGATGGACAAGGAACAGTTCATTTCGGAAATGC
>JAPLNB010000376.1 GCA_026693085.1 Planctomycetota bacterium
GTCCGACATTATGCTCATTAGTACAGGCTACATCTTGAAACGCAAAACAGCGGTCTCATATCAGTGGTTACAGCGTCAAATGCACTTTGTGTGGGGTAAGTTACGTTCTCAGGCACCGCTCACGGGGTGGCGGTGCCTGAACTCCGCTCCATCTCCGGTTCAGCCCGAATAGCAGTCGGATTGCGTACACGGCTTCGAAAGCCAGCAAGTAGCTCATGGTGGCGGATGGCCAAGCAGGGCCGGAATACAACGGAATTGGCGAAATCGCCCCGATTTTCAGCCCTGACCGCAAGCGGGTGGCGTATGTGGCCGAGAAAACCAAGAATTGGTTCGCAGTTGTCGATGTGCAAGCCGGGCCGGCGTATGACGGAATGATCCCATGCGGGCCTGCATTTCATCCCAATGGCGTGCTGGAATACTTGGCAGTCAAAGATAGATCGCTCTGCCGGGTCAAGCATTCTCCGGCGCAGTGAGAGCTTGGCAAAGCCAGGTTGCTGCTCGTCTGCACACCCGTCCCCCGGTCTTGACTTGGGAGATCGAGGGCCTGCTGATCCACGAATTCGGGCACCACAGGGCCAGCAACCACCTGAGCGATGCGTATTACAATGCCCTGCCGGAGTATGGGGCCAGACAGTCGGCTCTGAAGTCGCGGGAACCGGAGTTGTTCAGAAGGTTCAGGTGAGGGGAACGCTGTTGCGGCGTGCGGGCAGACGCTTTGAGGATACGGTGAGCACGACTGTGGCGGTGGCCCACGACTGGGAAGCGGTTAGTCCCGAGGCTTTGCCGAGAGCTTGTTCGTTCAAACAAGGCCTTTCAGGCGGTGCCAGATTCGCACCAAGCTACCGGGTGGGTGCCCACGACGGAACGCTCGTTTGAGGCCACGGTAGAGCATCGGAACGGCCTCGGAAAATGCATCCGGCCGATTCACAAACGCAATGAAATCAGGATGCATCGGTTTCCCTTTTCGCGTCCAGCAGCGTCGGCCTGACGAACGACTCCCTCATCGCTTGCACGGCATCGCCCAAGCACTCAGCGTCCATCATTCATCGTTTCCCCCTCACGCCACCAGCGCCTCCACCTTCGCCAGCTTACAGTAATCGACCAACTGCTTCTTATAGTCCCCATAGAAGAACAACTGATGAAACCCGGGATACTTCAGCACGTCCGTTGTCCCGTCAAACTTAACCCGCACCGAAATCACACACCCCCCGGCCGGCGGCACGGCTACGTTGCCCAACACTGTCCCCGTCCCCACGATCACCCGCGTAGCCTTTGCCCCGCTGCCCGGCTCCACATCCGCCAGCGTCACGCGCTGGCCCACTTTCCACGCCGGCCGCATCGTCGCATCTCGCTTGCCGTGGTGATGCACGATGTCATACCGCTCGGGTTCCTTCCCAAACCCGTTCAGCCGCGTCGGACATGAACAATGCGCCCCGATGACCGCGTCCGTCGCGGTATCCCCCACCGGGTCCTGCTGGAACCCAGGCCGATCAAAGAGCTGTTGCACGAGGATGTGCGTCGCCACCGCCCCGACATCCGCCTCGCACGCCGCCGGCACCCCGTCGTCGTTCATCTTCGCCCACGCGATGCACGGCAGGCTCACCTTGGTCTTCCCCAACGCCCCCAGGCAGTCCATCGAGATCGCATCAGCCTGCTCGCGCTCCAGGAGCGTCCTGGCCACCACGTAGCTCTTGATCCCGTTGACCACATCCTGCCGCGTCGCGCCGGTCATCCCCGTTGCCCCCTTCATCAGCTCATCCGCCAGCGCGAGAATCTCCGCGTTCTCCGGTGTCTTCTGGTACATCTCCAGGAATTCGCTGGCCGGGATGTAACGCAGTTGAATCCCCAGATCCGGAATCCGGGTATCCGTTACCCGGCTGCCCGCGATGACCAGGCACCGCGTCGCCCGCATCCGAGCGATCGCCGCCAGCATTTTCATCCCATACTTGACCTGCCCGAAATCATCGGTCGAGTAGATGATGCTTCCTGGTTTATCTGCCAGCGGCTCGGTGTTTGTCGTGAAGGATGTGCCGATCGGCGAATAGATCACCGCCGGCGTGTTGGTCTGCACCGCCTTGGCTGCCGACGGCCAAGCGTGCTTCTGCCGATCCAGCAGGACCATCAGCAGCCCATCGGCTCCCTTCGCCTCCGCCAGCCATGCATCCGTCTCCTCCAGGCTGTGCAGCGGCTCCTCGCGCATCTCGATTTTCAACCCCAGTTCCTTCCCGGCTGTCCCGATCTGCCCGATCAGCCGCTTCCGCGCAGTCTCCCCATCCCACATCTCCCCAGGCCACAACATCCCGTAATCCTCTTTCCGTCTGACAAAGCAAACGCGTGCTGTCGGCACGCACCTGCTCCCCGGTCCCACGGCGCGAATTCGCCTGACCAGCATTCCATCATCCCCCGGCCCGTTCGTGGATGTACAGGAACTGAGCAGCGATCCTCCTGCCATCAGAACCGACGCTCCGCCCAGAAATCCCCGCCGCGTCACCCCGCATCCACACGCCGCCGCACACCGCGAGCCACTGTTCTTGTCGCGCATAACCTCTCCCGTAAGTGCCGAGAACTCCACCGACACATTCTCCCCGCCCCCAGATCGAAAATCAAAACTCAGGAATCACTGATAGGAAATCTGATTCCGCGTGGGCATGCGGGGGTGGCGCGGGGGTGTGAGTTAGGGGAGAGGGGGAGGTCTTGGTGCCTATGTCTGGACGCCTTCATTGCAGCCCAGAAAGCCGGGTCCGAGGGCAGGTGGGCCCGATCTGAAATACATGAAGGCCAAATGGTACTTCATCGCAGTGAACGCAAAGGGGGAACGGGTAAAGGGCGAGGCCATCATCGAACAACTGGCCGAGGTTGCCAAATAGCGGTTTGCCCGGAGCAGCATGAGCGGAATGATTCCGTGCGGCCGCCCACCGGGCTCAGGTATAATCCCGCCTGTGCCATGGGCCCGCACCATCCTCCATCTGGACATGGATGCCTTCTTCGCTTCCGTGGAGCAGCGGGACAATCCGTCCCTGAAGGGCAAGCCGCTGTTGATCGGCCACGATGGCCCACGAGGCGTGGTTTCGACCGCCAGCTATGAGGCCCGGCCCTTCGGCTGCCACTCGGCCCAGCCGATGGCCATCGCCAAGCGACTCTGCCCCCAGGCCATCGTGCTCTCCGTTCGGGGCGAGCGTTACCACGAGGGTTCCCAGCAGATGTTTTCCATCCTGGAGGAGTTCTCGCCGGTGATTGAGCCCCTCAGCATCGACGAGGCATTCCTGGATCTTACCGGCACGGAACGGGCACTCGGAGCGCCCGAAGTTGTAGCTGAGCGATTGAGGGCGCGCATCAAGTCCGACTTGAGACCGCTGGCTGCTCCACCGGAGCCCCTCCTCTTGCGGTAGTAGAGCCAACCCCGCCCCTCCGTCAAGAGGAGCAAGCGGTCTAGGGCATACGACGCCGCCACGACCCCTGCGGCGATCAAAGCGAAGGTCAGCCAGAAGGCCATTGGCCTGCCATGATACCGCCAACCTGCCGATCTTCAGAACCGCGGCACAACGCCGGATTCACCGCCTACCCCATGCTTTCGTTCGCCCCTCTCGCTAAACTCCTATCCATTGAGGTCATCTCCATGCGCATCACGTTGGCACTCGTCCTGTTCGTCTGCTCCACCGCCCCGGCGATGGAGTGAATGCAGCTCGACAAAGGCGGGAAGGCGTTCGTGCTGTCGGGGTCGGGGCAGCGGTTCGTGCCCTGGGGCTTGAACTACGGCTGCACAACGAAGCTCCTGGAGGAATACTGGCAATCGGACTGGGCGAGAGTCGTTGCGGACTTCCAGGCAATGAAGACCCTCGGTGCGAACGTCGTGCGCATCCATCTCCAGGTGGGCCATTTCATGGAAGGGCCGGAGAAGCCGAACGATGCATCCCTCCGGCAACTTGAACGACTGGTCAAATTGGCCGAGGAGATGGGCCTCTACCTCGATCTGACCGGGCTGGCCTGCTACCGCACCGAGGCCAATCCCAAGTGGTACGATGCCCTTGCCGAGAAGGAGCGATGGGCCGTCCAGGCACGGTTCTGGGAGGCCCTGGCCGAGCATTGTGCCGCCAGTCCGGCCGTGTTCTGCTACGACCTGATGAATGAGCCGGTGGTCCCCTCTGGGCAGAGGAAGCCGGGCGAGTGGCTCTCCGGGAAACCACTGGGCGGATTCGATTTCGTGCAATGGATATCGCTGGACCAAGCGGATCGTCCCTGTGATCAGATCGCCAGGCAGTGGATCAAGACCCTCACCCAAGCCATCCGCAAGCATGACAAACGACATCGCACCACACTCGGACTTCTCCCCTCCACACGCGCCTGGGGGCACTTCTCCGGCTTCATCCCGGAGAAAGTCGCACCCGAACTGGACTTCATCAGCGTCCACATCTACCCGAAGAAGGGGAAGGTGGATGTGGCAATCAAGATGCTGAAGGGCTTCTTGGTCGGCAAGCCACTCGTGATCGAGGAGACATTCCCACTGTCATGTTCGGCCAGCGAACTGAAGGCGTTCCTGCTGGAATCGAGGACTCTGGCCTGCGGATGGATGGGCCACTACAGCGGCGAGTCGCCGGAGGAGCTTGAGAAGCTTCGCCAGTCGGGGAAGCTCACAATTCCGCAAGCCCTCTGGCTCGATTGGCTTAACCTCTTCCGAGACATGAAGGCCAAGATGAAAGTGGAACCATAGTTTAGGGCCCTTGGGATGGAGAATCACATGAAACGGCTGCAATGGACATGGTATCTCGCATTGGCGTCTTCCTGGCTGGGTATGGCGTTCCCCATGTTCGGGCAGACGACACAGCCGGCCAAGGACCAATACGATGTCGCTGCCTTCGGAGCCAAGGCCGCTGGGATGACCGACGACACGGCGGCGATCCAGAGAGCCCTCGATGCGGCAGGCAAGGCCGGCGGTTTGGTCAGGTTGCCTGCCGGGAAATACCTGGTGGCCGGCAGCCTCAAGATTCCACCTGGAGTCGCCCTTTGTGGAAGCCACAAGGCTCCGGTCTATATCGAACCCCTCATCGGCACCGTCGTTCTCGCCACCGGCGGGCGTGACAAAGAGGATTCGCCGGCCCTCTTCGAACTGGGTGACTCGGCCACTGTCCAAGGGCTGACCGTCTTCTATCCCGATCAGAAGCCCGATGACATCCATCCGTACGCCTGGACTTTCCATCTCGTGGGCGGCGACAACACGGTGGAGAATGTCACGCTCATCAACAGCTACAACGGCATCAAGATCGGCCCCGAAGGCAACGTCCGCCATCGCATTCGCAGCGTCTCGGGCTGCGTGTTGCGGCGCGGCATCTGGTTGGACAACTGCTCCGACATCGGCCGGATCGAGAACGTCCAGTGGCATTGCCACTGGTGGTCTTCCAAAAAGGTCGGCGGCGACTGGGACAAGGTGTACAAGTACATGTGGCTGAACTGCGAAGGGTTCATCTTTGGCCGCACCGACTGGGAATACACGACCAACACCTTCATTTTCCCCGTCAAGATCGGCTACCACTTCATCTCGACCCAGAACGGGGCGATGAATGGGCAGTTGTGCGGCATCGGGGCGGATGCCGCCAATCGCTGCATCGTGGTGGATCACATCCAGCCGATGGGCCTGCTCATCACCAACGGGCAGTTCGTGGCGTTTGAGGGCGAGAACCCCATCGAAATCGTCATCAACCCCACCTGCGCCGGCTCTGTTCGCCTCCAGAACTGCGACTTCTGGGGACCGGCCGTGCAGAACGTCGTGTCCCACAGCAAGAGTTACGTGTCCTTTAACAACTGCTACTTCAGTAGCGGCCGGCCGAACAATCCTGGCAAAGCCCTGGTAGAGGCTGATGACGGCAAGCTCCAGGTCATCGGCTGCAGTTTTGCCACTTCAGAGCCCTCCATCCTGCTGGGCAAAGGGCTCAAGCATGCCATCGTGACCGGGAACAATGGCGATGGTTTCAAAATCACCAACCAGATAGGCACCAAGGCCGTCATCGCCAACAACGAGGTGAGCGAATCGAAGTGAAGCTGACGGAAATCAAGCCATGACCCAATCGCCCATCACCGCCGATCATCTTGCCGCCGCCGTGGGTGCCGAGGCCAGCCATGAACTGGCCGGGACTCTGAAGAAGATCAGGCATTGCCTCGATCAATTGAGCGAGGAATAGGTCTGGTGGCGGGCCGATGAATCCCAGAACAGCATCGGGAATCTGGCCCTCCACCTGTGCGGCAATGGCCGCCAGTGGGTTGTGGCCGGCGTAGGAGGAGCCAAGGACACCCGCAACCATTCCCAGGAGTTCTCTGAGCGTGGGCCGATTTCGAAGACTGAGTTAATCGCTCGGCTGGAACAAGTGGTGCGGGAAGCAAATGATGCCCTGTCCGGCCTGACGGCTGCTGAGCTTCTGCGGGTCCGGCGCATTCAGGGCTATGACGTAACTGCCCTGTCGGCGATCTTCGATTCGGTGCCGCATTTCAAGGGTCACACCCAGGAGATCATCCACATAACCCGGCACTTGCTGGCGCTGCGTACAAGTTCTTATGGATGCCGACGACGCCGGAACTGGGGGTGTGAGCGCCGCAGGAAGGAACACGCATGGCGGACGATCACCAGAAACGCACGCTGTTCGACCCCGAGTTCTGCGAGAAGCGGTGCCCGGTTTGTACACGGGCCAGACAAGGCAACCGCCTCGCCAGGCTCCTCATGGCGATTGAAATGGTGGTGACATTTGGCGGCTGTCCGTGGGGCAGAGCGCGACAGCGGAAGCACGGCATTCGGCCCAACGAACCGCTGCCCACGAAGAACGCAGATGAGTCTTGACTTCGGTGAGATTGGACCCGCTCATGAACGACTTACTCGAACAGGCCAGCCAACGCCTTCTCGCTGCCAAGGCGATTGCCGTCCTCACTGGCGCGGGCATCTCCGCCGAGAGCGGCATCCCCACCTTTCGAGATGCCATGACCGGGCTATGGGCCAAGTACAATCCTGCCGATCTCGCCACTCCGGAGGCGTTCGCACGTGATCCCGAACGCGTCAGCCGATGGTATGACGAACGCCGCTGCCGGGTCGCCCAGTGCCGCCCGAATTCTGGCCACCTCGCCTTGGCCCACTTGCAGCAAGTCGCCCTCGCTCAAGAAAAAGCATTTACGCTCATTACACAGAACGTAGACCGGCTTCATCAGGCCGCCGGATCGAGCGACGTGGTCGAGCTACATGGAAGCCTCTGGGTCTGGCGGTGCTTGGAATGCGGCAACGAAGTTGAAGAACGAGGCCCGGCATTCGCTTCCTATCCACACGCCTGTGCGTGTGGCGGCCTTCGCAGACCGGGCGTGGTCTGGTTTGGAGAACTGCTCCCCTCCAGAGCCTTTGCGACGGCCGAGAAAGCCGTGGCCTCGTGCGACTTTTTCATGTCAGTTGGAACCAGCGCCGAAGTGTATCCGGCCGCGGGGCTCATTGAGCAAGCGATTCAAGTCGAGACGGACGTGCTGGAAATCAACCCGGAAGCCACGGCCTTCAGCAACCGAGTAAGTTGGTCTATTCGAGGCAAGGGTGGCGACGTGCTGCCCCAGATTGTCGGCATGGCTCTGCTTGATGACGCTTCGGCTTCAGAAACAAGACAATCCTGAGCGGCGGCAGCCGTCCTTGGCGATGTGTGGCCTCTGTCGGTCCACTTCGTTCATACAACAGATCATGCCGTCACGAGATCGACGGGACGGCTATGGCGGCTGTTCCCCCGGCAGCACCATCAGCCTTGGAATGCGCACGTAATCCGGCTGCTCCACGAGAAACCGCACGCACCATGCGATGACCTGAATCGCTCAGCCCAGACAGAACAGCACCCCCTGCAGGCCATATTCCTCGGCACATCCCTCACAGATGTCCCCAGTGCAGCAGTCCTCCGGCAGCTCTTGTTGGCAGATAACGCATTCTCGCTGGCTCATGATGCTCTCCCCTGCGTCTGGTGTTTGGCTTTTTTCTCTCCCATTACCACCACTCCTCCACCGGGATGCCCGGTGACAGATCGAACCCGGCACAGGGTCGTTTGCTGGCTCGAGTGCCGTTTGGCTTGCATCACTGGAAGCCAATGCAGTGGCGGCATCGCAGCTTGTCCACCGGTACCGGACGCTGACTCATCGTTTCTGCCCCCGCTCTGCTGCCACGATGCTCACGGCATCCTGGTCCACCATCTCCTGCAGCCGCTGGACTACCTGGTCCATCAGCGACTCCATTTTCTTCTTGTCCATTCTGATCTCCTCCGCCAAACCCACCCTGAAGGCAAGCTCAGCTCCGCATCTGGAGCTGAGCTGCCCAGGCTTGTCATTGGTCACCCTGGCGTGAGAGAGAAAGCATCTGGACACGATGCGGCTGGCCGGCGAGCCGCGACGCCGGGCTCGCCGTTCCTCGCATGTTAATCATCGAGCTATTCGGGCCACCCCCTCGACGCTTCGTAGCCGATCTCGAACGCCTTGAACTCGCCCTTTGGGGATTGATTGGTGACACGTAATCCGTCCACTCGCGCCGTTTCCGGCCCTCGTTTCATCAATTCCAGAAGCCGCTTCACCTTGTCGGTCGGTCCCTCAATCGTGGCTTCGACCGAACCATCCGCTCGGTTCAGGACGTACCCAGTCAGACCCAGATTCCTGGCCTGCTCCTGCGCGAACGCACGAAAGCCGACACCCTGTACGCGGCCCGTCACGATCACGAATGCCCGGCGGACAACGTCCTCTGCCGCTGCCTGTTGAGTCGATCGCACCGCCGGCTTCAAGGTCCACGCCTGAAGCCGCGCCACCTCCAGAATCTTCGCCGGCCGAAAGCCCGATTTGTGGATGTCCCAGTCAAATAGCCCCGCCGGGTCCTTTGCCACATGCCGCTCGGTCAGCACCGCCAGGCCCTTGCCCAGTCGCACGCCCTCCAGCGGCAGCTTCCCATGCTGCCGCTCAAATTGATAGGCAAAGGCCAAGGCCCCCAGGAAATCCGCCGGCGTCACACTGTCGGCGCCGATAAACACCCGGGCTGGCACACGCCCGTGGGCTCGCAGATAGTCCCGCACATCCACGGCTGCATCGCGGAACGCCGGCCAGGCGATCATCTGCCCGCCTTCGCCGGCCGAACCCGGCGCCGAATCGGGGCCAAGCAGCCCCTTGGCCGCCAGGGGGTACTTGACTACTTTCCCGTCGATCAGATCCCCCATTGCCCTGGCGAACAGCTCGAACTGATCGGCCGGGGAGATGGTCTTGCCCTCCAGAACCTGATAGTCCACGCCAGTTGCCTTCGGATCGGTCAACCTTCTGGCCAATCCGAGCAACTCCGCTTCGGTCAGGCCTTCACTGCTGACCCGATCGGCATAGATGGCCGGCAATTCGCTGGCGGTCACGAACCGGACGCCAAGTGACTTGATGTGGTCGATGTACTTCTCAAATCGCCCGAAAGCCTGCTCGGTCTTTTCGGCCGTGAGCTGCGGCGGCGCTTTCCATTCCTCCCGCGGCGGGTTCGCTCCGCGGCTGAAGTTCACGCCGTCCCAGAACTGTCGGTGAACGAACTCGCACGGATGATAGTAGATGCTGATCAGCCCCCCGCCTTCGTCTGCAAGTCGCTGAACGATCTGCGTCACCTTTGAGTTTCCCTCTTCGAGTGCCTTGGCTTCGTGCAATTCCATTCGAGTGACGTTGGGACCCATGTCGTAGCAGTTCAGCGCTCCGGCGTACCAGAATGGCTTGCCTCGCAGCCCCACGTGCGAGCCGTCATCCACGTAGACGGGGCTGACGCCGATTTCCTTGAGTGCGATGATCGCTTGGCAGGCCCAGGACGATCCGGGCTGGCCGTAGCAAGCGAGAGTTTCGCGGCCGAAAACCCGCCGCACGTCCGCCGCGCCCTGCTTTTCGCGGCGCACGAACTCGGCCACGCCGTCCAGCAGCCCGCAGTCGGCCAGGTACTCAGCCGGCGCTGGATGCACTGAATGGAAGTTGGTGTGGTAGCCGATGTCGTGCTTGCGCAAGGCCGCGATCACATCCGCTCGTCCGCGTCGCTCCAGTACCCGGGCTTTCTCGCCCACGACTTTGAAGGTGGCGAGGATGTCCCGCTTTGAGAGCAATTCCGCCAGTCGCTTGGCCGCGTCATCGGAGGCCGGCAGGAGATAGTCCTCCGTGTCGAACCAGAGGATGACGTCCACACGAGCAGCCTGGGCCGCCTCCAGCCGCGATGCGGCGAGAATGATCGACAGACACGCCAGCAACCAGAAGGTTAATGAGTTGATCCGCTTCATGACTTGCCCTGTGCAGAAGAAACGTCGCTGCGGACCTCATACCACAGTCTGCGGCAATCGGAAAGGCGCAGGAATTCCTACGCGGGCTCGGCGTCCGCACGTGAGCTGAGCTGCCCAGGATCGAAATGCCCTCTCGTGGGGCGCGCTGTAAACGTGCAGGAATTGACTTGCGCCCTCTGACCCAATGCGCTATGCTGATGCCGAGAAACGGAGGTGCATCGTGAAACTCGCAACCAGAAAGCTCATCATTCTGCTGACACTCATTGTCGTACTGGCAATCGCCAATGCCCTGGCCATCGTCGCATGGCTGGACCACTCAGGCATCATCGATTTCGCCCGCCACATCCGCGGCGAATACCTAACAGGCACTGCCATCGCGGTCATCGCGGCACTGCTCTTTCTGCTAACAGAGCCGAGCTGCCCAACGACCCCTTGCGCGAAGCCCTCAAGAGCCGGGCGCTGGACATCGGCCAGCGCTACCGCGGCCGCTTCGCTGAATATGACCTGAACAATGAGATGATCCACGGCAACTACTACGAGGATCGCCTGGGCAAGGACATCACCCTCCAGATGGCCCAATGGGTCCGGCAAGGCGACCCAAAGGCCGTGCTCTACCTCAACGACTACGACATCCTGACCGGCGTCCGGCTCGATGATTACGTCCGCCATATCAGAACGCTCTTGGACCAAGGCGTGCCCATCGGCGGCATCGGCGTGCAAGGGCACCTGCACGGCGACACCTTCGACCCCAAGGCTCTGCGTAACGCACTGGAGAAGCTCGCCGAGTTCAAGCTGCCGATCCGCGTGACCGAGTTCAACATGCCCGGCCAGCGGTCGCGCTTCTACAAGGATCGAAATCTGCGCCTGACTGACGCGGAGGAGAAGGCCAAGGCACAAGATCTGGTGGACTACTACCGCATTTGCTTTGCCGAGCCGCGCGTCGAGGGCATCCTGATGTGGGGCTTCTGGGAAGGCGCCAACTGGATCCCCGCCAGCTCCCTTTACCGGCGTGACTGGACCCCGCTGCCTGCGGCAACTGCTTACCGAGAGTTGGTGTTCAGCCAATGGTGGACCCGCTGGCGCGGCCGAACCGGCGCCCAGGGCCGCTGTGAGGTGCGGGCCTTCTACGGCAAGTACTGCATCACCGCCGGGGCGAAGGAACTCGTCGTGGACTTGCAGAAGACGGCGGACAGCAAGGTCGTTTCACTCAGGTAACGGGCAACTGTTCCAAAGCGACAGCGCGATAGCGTCGGATCTATTGCAGGACGAAGACGTTCCCGCCCTTCTTCACGGCAAACTCCGTCTGCTTTCCCCCGTGTTCAACCTGTAGCCGAAAATCACCATCCGACTCAACATTGACCCGCCGACTCCCCGCCTGACCGTCCGCGGGTTCTGCGACCAGCGATACAACGTGGCCGTTGAAGCGGAACCGCTCGCAGCCACATCGCCCCTCTGAAGTCAGGGCCCAATCCAGCCGGTTGGCAGCAGCATCCGGCCTGAGTCCAATGGCGAACTCCATGAAATACATGATCGGGACGATCCCGGTCCAGCCGACAAAGTCGGGCTTGGCGGGCTTTCCGGGCTTCGGTGCATCGGGCGCATAGTTCTCCCAGACGGTACCGGTCGCCTGGAAAACCTCGCCCACCGCCCGCTGGTGCTCCATGGCCAGTTCCTGGGCCAGTTCCTTCATGCCATACCGCTGCAGTCCCCGGATGACCATCGTGTTGGTAGGCGACCATACCGCCCCGCACCAGTAGCCGCCCGCTGGATCGAATCCAGCCTGATCGGCCGGCGTGGTCGGCACGCGATGCTTTCGCCCGAAGCTCTGGGGATTGCGCAGTTCCGCCGCCATGTCCTGCGCCTGCTGCTCAGACGCAACGCCGGCCAGCAGGGTCCAGTACGCGGCTATCGTCTTGGCCGGCGACTGCTTCCCCTCCACCGTCAGGTCGAAATAGAACCTGCGCTGCGGATTCCACATCTTCTGATTGATCAATTGCCCCAATTCCGCCGCCTCTTTCCGGAAGCTGGCTGCATCATCTTTCTTCCCGAGCATGTCCGCAATCTGCGCAAGATGGTTGGCAAACAGGACCATCTGAGAAGACGTGTCCACCGCGGTCCCGCCCTTGGCGATGTGGGCGTTGCGAGGGGAGTTGTCCATGCTGGCCCAATCGGTCATGTAAAGGCCATCGCCCTGGCGGATGTACTTCCGCAGAGCGCGGTAGTAGCGCGCCAGCGGCTCGTAGACCAGCCCCAGCCGAGAGCGATCCCCCGTTACGCGGAAGCTCTCCAGTTCCGCCCAGGCGAGAATCGGATGATTCAGCGCATCGAGCGTCACATGCGGCGGCGGCTTGGGAATCTCCCGGCCAACGTACGTCACCGAGAAGCGCCCCCACCGGCTGAACAGGTCCTGGTTCTGCGCATTGATCCACTCCACGTAGTCCCGCCCGGTGGTGCGATCAATCTCCCGGCAGATCTCGCCATCCTCGTACTGCTTGGCGTAGAAGTTGTCCAGCGAGCCGATCCCCGGCACCAGCGAATGGCCATAGTTGCAGAACATCGTCAGGAAGCAGGTGTCCCAGAGGAAGATGTTCTGGTTGAAGGCCGCGTCGATGAACTGCGAGACAAAGCCGCTACCGGGCTTGGGCTCATAGAAGTTGCGGAATGCAAGTTCCCAGGTCTTCCAGTACATCTGGACGTACAGCGGGTTTTCGTCAAAGATCGGGCTGGGGAGCTGGTCCTTGGTCTGGGCATACGTTGGCAGAAGCTTGGGCACATATTCCTTCTTGGCGAAGCACTGGCCCTGTGGCGGCTCGGCCGCCAAGAGAGGACACGCCGGCCAGAGCAAGGCAATTGCAGTGGCACAAAGAGCAACGAATGGACGGATCGGATCCCAGGTTACGATAGGCCACCGCATCACAACTCCTTGATCCGGATGTCCTTGAATCGCAGCTTCAGTTCCTGGTACGAATGGATCTGCAGGCCGATCACGCCTTTCGTGCCCACGTTGTGCTTCTTATGCAGCTCGTCGTCCAGCACGCCCGACCCGTCGTAATCCACCACGGTCACTCCGTTGAGCACCGACTTGATCCTCATCCCCTTGGCGGTGATCTCCATGTCGTTCCAGCCGTCCCCTTCATCGGCGTAGAAGAACTTCAGGCCCTTGGTGGTCTCGTGAGACAGCCAGCGGTGCTCGCCGGGCCCTTCGTTCCAGAGCTTGCCCGTGTTCTGCGGAGTGGGCGGGTCAATGTCGATCTGCGGGCCTTCCATCCACCCGGTTTCGGGGATGTAGCGGCTGCGGATCTGGATGCCGCTGTTGCCCTTCACGCTTCGCTCGATCTGGACCCGGAGTCGCAGCACGAAGTCGCCATACTCCTTCTTCGTGTTCAGCAGAATGTAGAAGTGCTCCTTGTGGCCCATCGTATTGGCTAGGATCGTGCCTTGATCGACGGTCCACGCCTTTGCCCCCAGTTCCTTATCCTTGGGCATGCAGTCGATCATCCAGCCGTCGAGGGTCCTGCCGTCGAACAGTGACGTGAATCCCTCCTCGGCCGCCGAGGCGGATAGCAGCATCGGCAGAAGAAGGACTATCCAGGGGCTTTTCTGTTTGACCAAGTGCATCGGATTTCCTCCGCATTCTGGATCTGTCAGGCCGTCACTCCCAACACGAACTTCATGGGCCAAAGCGGATTATCGGCCTTACGATAATCATGTGCAACCGGGCATCGGTCGCCGACAGACGCCGCGACCCTTGTCCCCGGGGCCAACGACCCGCGCACGGTCAGACCGCGGTTTCGTGTTTCGCCGGCCCATGATAAGCTTTGATGTAGAACCACCTTCGCGAAGCGGAACGGAGGAGACTATGAGCAGTCGAGTGCTTGCCGCCCTGATCACGATCCTCGTGCTGCTCAACCCGAAAGAAATCCGCCTGCGGCTGCGCTCAGGCGATGGCAGGCCTCTTGTCTCGGCGGAGGTCAATGGGCGCAAGGCGGCGGTGCTGCCAGGCGATGTGATTCTGCTGCCCACCCTTTTTCTGGACCCATTAACGCAATTGCCCTGCCCAGTGATGCCAGTCGCTTGACTGCCGAGGCTGACGGTAGTATCCTGTTTTCCATGTTGGGAGCATGCGCCGCCCGCTGTGGGCCTCGCAGACCTCCCCACGAAGCTTCCACGCGGCTCGGCCGCAAAGGAATGGCCATGTCTGTCCTTTCCACATCTGCGCCTCCAGTTCATCGTTTTCGTGTTATCCGGGCTTTCAAAGCGCTCGACGACGGTCTGCGCCGCAAGTGGGTACTCGTCGTCGCTCCGCGCGACTTGCCGCCCAACCTGCCCCTCGATGCCAATGCTCGCGTGCCCAACGTGCTTAAGAACCCTACCTGCCGGGAGATGCGTGAGACGTTGCTCAAGAACCCAGATCTCTTCCAGGTCTTCAACGGGGGGATGATCTGCACCGCCAACACCGTCGAGGTCAAGCAGGAAGGGAACAACCACGTAGCGTATGTCACGTTCAACCACAACGAGGAGCAGGGGATCGTCAATGGCGGGCACACTTACGCCTGCCTGCTCCATGTACTCCATGACAACACACGGTACGCGGAGGACAAGTCCCTCAAGACCGTGCTTGCGCAGGATGCGCGCAATGGAATAGTCGGTCTGGAGGAACTGATCTCGGATGATGCCAAGCTCGCCGAGCGAGTGGCGATGGCCCGGGAACGGACGGCAGTCCAGATCGAGATCGTCGCGCCGGTGGCAACTTCTGATCTTCTCACAGCAATCGCCCGGGCGCGCAACTTGTCACAAGGGGTTGAAGCAACTGCCTTGGCCAACCTTGCCGGCAAGTTCGAGCTCATGAAGCGGGTGCTCCGGGAGGCAGATGACCCCTTCGGTGATGGATTCGTCAACCGGGTGGTCTGGAAGACTAATCAGGAGGTCGCCGAGGACGGGCCGGAGATTTCAGTCAAGCTCCTCATTCAGATCTTGGCGCTCATGAACATCCGTGCCTATCCCCCCAACAGCCGCGTGGCCGCAGGGGTGTATGCACGTTCGGGCGTCATTGTCCGTGAGTTCAGCGAAGCTGAAAATGAAGATGAGGCGTTCTACAATGCTCTCACTGTCTGGCTCCCGCAGTTCATCCGCCTGTACGACACGATCTACGAATCCCTCCCGCAGCTTGACCCCAGCTACCCCTGGGCCGACGGGCGATTCGGCACAGAACGACTGCCCAAGCGGAAGCGAGCGTGCACGCCCCTGCTTGGCCGGGTCTGCGAGTCCAAGGTCGCCAACGCCTTTGTGTGGCCGATTTTCTCGGCTTTTCGAGCTCTTCTAGCGGAAGAACAACCGGGCGAGGTGCGATTCGTCGACGACCCCATTGCCATGTTCGAGGAGAAGAAGACGGAATTGGCCAGTGCCGTTCAGGAGTTCCATCGCAACCAGGCCAACGGCATGATCCAGATGGTTGGCAAAGACAAGGAGATCTGGGTCCGGCTGGAATCGAAGATCCTGACCGAGTTGGACATTCGCAAGCGGATGGGCACGCCCTTGAAACCCCTAACACCGTGGCCCAGCAGATCGCTCACGTCGATGCCACCCCGTCCACCTGTGGCACCGCCCGCCGACCTCGACTTTGTGCGCGACCCTCACTTCACACTGGCACGCAACGAGACTGACCGCTTCCTGGCGGTCCTGTCCTGGGCCTGCTGCAAGCACCCGGACCGCTTCGCACGCGTTTGTGACGAAGTGCGCGGCAGGCATCGAATCTACTTCGCCAGCAACCCCGATCAAATTGAACGCTCCGGTACTTCCACGAACCCGAAGCAGATTCCCAGCACGCCATACTGGGTCTTGACCAACCGCAGCACGCAGGACAAGAACGATATCCTCACTAGGGTGCTCTGCGATGTGCTGGGTTACGATCGGACGCAGGTTCGAAGCGCGCTGTTGGCATGACGTCTGTTGGGCAACCCCGTGCTCCACGCTATCTGGAGCGCTCTCTCGCACGAGGTGCATCCATGCGACGAGTCAGCATTTGCAGAGCAGATAAGGAACTGGTGCAGGCAAACGTCTACTGGCGGAGGACACAAATGCTACCCCTACTGCTTATCGTTGTCCTATCAGCAGGATCACCGGCTCCGGAGGAATCGCTGCGCGGTCAAACGCGTTCTGAGTTGGAGACCACTGTAGTGTCCTTGCGCGCAGAGAATACGCGATTGCGCGGCGAGGTTGAAAGACTGCGAAGAGAATCACCGGCGACGCAACCAAGTGCCGACACTGAGCTGAATAGGGTCAGACAACAGCGAGACGAACTGGCGCGACAAATGGCGTTGCTTGAGGAGAAGTTTCCCGGAATCGGGAAGCTTGTGGCCTTGAAAGCAGAAGCGCCTCCATCGGGAGAAGTCAAATGGCATCTTGCGGAAGACACGTTCATTATTGGGTTAGTTAGCAGCGTCAGGAAGGGTACAGCATTCAAGACCGCAACAGGAAATATCTACCAGGTTACCAGCGTCGTCATCGAACTGACACTCGAACTAAATCCCAAGGTCCGAGTCTTAACGAATGGCAGCCAGTACAGACTCATGGTGCAGGGGGTACGAGAGACCTTGATGTGCAAGAAGCTGAACGAAGGCACAGTGATGCCCATGGACGGAGATGTGGTGGAAAGCCGTATTGATGCTGAGTTCGAGGGCTTTGAGAGCGGCAGGGTGTTCAAGCTGTCAAACGGGCAGGTCTGGGAGCAGGTCGGGGCGCGGTATCGCTACGTGTACAAGTATTCTCCGAGAGTAGTGATCATCAGGAAGGGAAGCATCTGTACGCTAATTGTAGATGGTCTGGATGATGATGTTACTGTGCGATTGCTGTACCCAAAGCAAGCCGCGGCCTCGCAGCCAACAACACGCAGCAGTGGGAGCAACTAGCCATGCATCACAGTATGTTAGGCCGAGCGTACGGTAGGCTAGCACGATCCCGCAGGTACTCAAGCGCTTGTACGAACCGCCGAATCGCCGGGGAGCAGTCGGCGTGTTCTGAAGATCGAATGCTCATGCATCTGGCCGTACACGGTGCAGAACAGCAGGATTGAGTATGGCAGACTACGTTCTCTTCATTGACACAAACATCTTGCTCGACTTCTACCGGGCGAGCAGTGATGCCGGTCTGGATCTTCTCGCAAAGATCGACCAACTCCACGATCGCATTGTCACTACTGACCAGGTCGAGATGGAGTTCAAGAAGAACCGCCAGCGGGTAATCGTGACGGCTCTGGAAGGCTTGAGAAAGCCGGAGAACAAGTGCACTGTGCCTGTCTTCTTCCGCGAAACAAAGGCAGTCCATGCGATGGACAGGAGCCTTAAGCGCGCTGCGGCTCTGATTTCAGCGTTGAAGGAGCGAACCAAGAAGATCCTAGCCCACCCGACCGTACACGATCCCGTCTACAACCCGATTGAACGCCTATTTCGGGCTGAGACGTCTCTGAGTCTGTCGCGTAGCAAGGATATTCGTTTCAAGATTAGGCGGCTGGCGTGGAAGCGGTTCATCCTCGGCTATCCGCCACGCAAGGATCGTGATACCTCAATTGGCGATGCGATAAACTGGGAGTGGATCATCGAGTGTGCGAGGAAAGAGGGCAAGAACGTTATCGTCGCGTCGCGTGACTCTGATTACGGTGTTGCGGTCGGCGACACTGCATACATCAATGATTGGCTCCTGCAGGAGTTTCGTGATCGTGTCAGCAAGAAGAACCACGTCATCCTTACCGGCAGGCTCAGCGATGCGTTGAAGCAAATGGCCGTTACAGTGTCGAAGCAGGAGGAGGAGGAGGAAGCCCGAATTGTAGAGAGGAGCAAGGAGGCTTCTGGGGCCCGACTCGTATTCGAAAAGGAGATCAGCGAGCGCGAGGTAAGTGCCCACGCCTATGTGGCCGGGGGTCTTTGGGTGCAAGCATGCTAGTGGCAGCCAACTCGGCTCCGCTGAAGACCCGCCGAAAACACTCTGTCCCCCCGAATTGCGGGGTCGCCTCTTCCGCCGACCTCCCCCTCACCCCGGCCAACCGACTATCTCCGCCCCCTACCAATTCCAGCCACTTTTTACTTGACATTGCCACTCTTCTGTGGTATAATACCCCCGTGGCAGGCCGGACGCGGTCCCCCTGCCGGGTCGGGGGGCAAATCCCCTCTTCCAGGCTCTTTGACAATTTCATTCCGCAC
>JAPLNB010000377.1 GCA_026693085.1 Planctomycetota bacterium
TGTTCGGCCTCCGTTCTCTTATGGGAGCCGTCACAGTAGGGCCAAGTTTGGCTCAGACCGCAGGCGCAGATCCACAGACTGCCGGTTTGCAGCTTGACCTCACTGGGACCAGTGGCATCACAGCGAACGAGGCGAGCCATAACACACTCCTGAATTAGTTCATCGGAATTACAGTGGGTGTGGGCGCGGAGAATCGCGGTGGAGCATGTTATGGGTCGTCGCTTCAGATGCCATCCACCGCCGCCGAGAGTCCGATCTGGACCGGGATCGCGTCGTTGCGGCTGGTGTCGCATGGCCTGCTGGGGCCGGTATCCTGCCCAATTATCTGGGACTCCGGCTGTTCGATGGGTGCCCAATACCGCAGCTTGCTCCACTGCGGCCTTTTCTCGCGGATGAGAGCAACCAGCGCAACAAAAAAGTCGGCGGTTGGTGCGAAGTAAGAGCCGTTCAGGCTCCCTCCCCCTGACCAACCGCCGACATGCACAGTATCGGCCAGCAGCGCCGGCAACTCATACCCATCTGAAAGCGAAATGCTCAGCATCAGGGCTTCAACAACGTGTGTCAGATGGCGGGAACGGGCATTCGTTGGCTGTTCCTGACCGCAGTCGGCATCAAGACTTACGCCTCGGCTGAGGGTTTTAACCAGACGGCGCGGAATTGTCCCCGACCCCCTCATACCACTTGGAATTGCGGACTCTTCCAGACGATTTCCATGCCGTCGATTTCAGAAACCGCATGGCGAAGTCCACCTTGCATGATGCTGTGGGCAAGCGGGCCTCCTTCGGAGATCAGTTCGTATTGGAGGCGGATCGCATTGTCCGGTGTCAGATATAGCCGCATGGGATGCCCACCATGTCCGCGAACTTTCTGTGCATCAGCGGCAATCCGATTTCGTAGGGTCATGGTGGCATTATACCCGTTCGGTCCTGGGCGAATCGCCAAATCGCGTTTTCTTTCGTGGAAATTGCGGTGCGGTGCCGTCGTCTGGAAAACCAGTCCTCAGCGGGGTTGCTCAGGTCTTCGATGATCAGCTTGTCAGCCCGCTGGGTTGCTCGCAGGAACTTGCTCTTCCTGATCACACCGGTGGCGAATGACATCCAATGGGTCGTCTTCTCCCGCACCCACCAATTGCAGCGGTAGCGGTCCTCCAACACCCGCACGCTCCTGACCTCTTCATCCGGCTGTCTTTCCACCGATGGGTTGATGGCTTCAGACAAATCATCCGTCGCCGGCGATGTCCGGCCGGCTTGCTGCTTAGGTGTCTTGCTCTCTTGAGCCATTTCGGGTCTCGGCAGAACCTCACGGCGGCAGTGGCCGGGATCGCGGCCCCCGTTGTTTCCGGCGCAGCCTGAAAGCACCTCTATTGCCCACGATTGGCTTTCTTCTCCATCTGTAACAGCCGTTCCATGGCGTTCCTCCAAGAACCGACCGACTCCGCCGTCAGCCTCCAACGCCGAGTGGCGGCCGCCATTCTCACCTCGGCCTCTCAGGGGTGCTGCACTTGTACTCCGCCGGTCACACCCCCCACAACGTCCACTCCCCCCGCGAGTATGAAATGGTAGAGCCGATGGTCAAGCCTGCATGACAACCGCCCGCATCCCAATCATCGCGACGCTTCTGCTGACCCTGAGCCTGTTGAGCGCAGCGCCCCAACCGGGCACTTCTTCTGCCGATGCTCAACTGGCCCGGTCAATCAATGCTCTGGCCGGCGCCGATGCCGCCGCAGAAGCCGCGGCCGCCCGGAAGATTCTGGAATTGGGCGATGCCGCGGTTCCATCACTAGCCACACTCACCGCCGACGGCAAGTCCGTCGCCCCCCGGCTTATAGCCGTCGAGCTGCTCGGTCGCATCGGCACCCCCGGCGCCATCGGCGCTCTGCTCCAGGTTCTGCCCGCGGAGAAAAACCTCGCCGTCCGTGGCCAGATCTGCATCCAGCTCGGCTACGCCCGCGACCAGCGCGCCGTCCTTCTCATCGCCGACTGGCTCAAGCGCATCAACCCCCGCGCCCTCGATGACGTACCCGGCCCCAAGGAAGCCCAGCCCAGCACCTGTTACATCCGCCATGTCGAGGCTCTGGCCATGATCGGTGACGAACGGGCTATTCCCATTCTCGAAGACTTCGCCCGCAAGATTCCACAGGGCGTCGGATACGGCGGCTTTGTCAGCAACTTCGTCGCCGGCGCCGCTGCAGAAGCCCTCGATGATCTCAAGGACCGCGCGACCTTCTGGAACGCCGTCCGAAAATGCCCCGGCCTGGAGCAAACGATCGGCCCGCTCTTCAACCATCTCCGCCGGGACCGCCTGGCCAGATTCCGCCTGGCTGACGATGAGATCTTCCGGCATACCCTCAGAGGAAAAACTATCCTCCTGAGCCTCCAGAACCACCAAGACCCCGCCATCGCCGCGGCTGCAAGACAACTCCTGCTCCGCTGGGACAACCTGGCCATTTGAAAACCAATGCACTCACCAAACGCACACATCAAGGCATACACCCCTGCCCTTACCGGCACACCTCACCGCTACGCCGTCTTTGCCTTTGCCTCGCTGCTGATCGCCCTCTGTGCCTCCCCTGCTCACGCATTGCGAGCCAACCTCCGCGGCGACCTTGCCCGCCTCGAAGAAATGGGCCACTATGAAGAAGCCCTCTTCTACCGCCAATCCACCGTCGATATGGTGCTCGCCATCCACGTTGCCTGGTCCGGCGCCGCCTACGATCCGGCGATGGAGCGCATCTTCGGCGAAACTCGGACCGACCGCCGGTACTGGAACCTCATCAACCACCAGAAGCGCCCCATCACCGCCCTGCTGACCAAGGCGCGCCTCAATCCTGACCAACTCGACCGACTCGACGAGCGGGTGCGCGTCTACGTCGAGGACCACCTCTCCCCCGACTACGACGAGATGGGCAACTTCTACTTCCGGCGTAAAGCACAGGTCATGGAACGCCTCGGCCTGTTCTACGATGCCTCTTTCCGCCGACGGCTCACCGGCTACTACGAACAACGCGTCTGCGCACCTTACTACGCAACCATGGCTGACGAACTCGATCAGAAAGGCAAGACCTCTCTGGCCGCCGCCTACCGCGCCAAATCGATCTGGTACCAGGCCGAAGCCCTCCGCGAGTTCCGCCGCTCCAACGGGGACCGCCTCATCTCCCAGCTTCAGCTCAACAATGCTCAGCAGCAAATCGACAAAACACAGATTGTCAACCTGCTCGAGCTCGCCCGGCAATCCAAGGACGCCGACGCCCGCTTCGCCGCCGAACTTGCTCTGGGAGACCTCGGCCAGGCATCGCCGCAATCCGTTCTGCCACCTCCCGGCGTGCAACCCGGCATCCGCGCTCGCTACTTCACTAGCCCCGATCAGCCATCTCCCGCCGCCGACAAAATCCTCCCCGCCGCCGACCTTGGCTTCCGCGGCAACGAACGCTTCCCCGACAAGCTCCGCGCCACCTGGGAGAAAGACGACATCTTCCCATCCAACGCCACCGGCCAGTTCCTCGTCCACCTCACCGGCAAGATCCGCATCCCCGCCCCTGGCAAGTACCGCTTCTATGCACGCACCGACTCCGGTAACCGCGCCATCGTTCGCGTCAATGGCCAGCCCGTCATCTCGCCCCGAAACGACAGGCAACTGCTCTACTCCATGCAGATCGACTACGCTGGCCAAACCCTCACGCGCGTCGACTTCAGCCCCGAAATCCAGCTCAAACAAGATCTCGCCGACATCGAAATCGAGTACAAAGGCCCTGAAGCCAACGGCAAGTATGGCACGCCCGGCCTGCGACTGAGCTGGAGCAGCGACGGCCACGTCATGGAACCGGTCCCCTCCTCAGCCTTCTTCCACGAGGCCAACTGAGCATGCCCTGGATGATGCTGGCAGTCGTCCCGCTTGCGAATCGCCCCGGCTGGTGGCAGGTGCTGCTCTCCTATGTGCCGATCGTTGCCGCGATTGGGGCCGCCATCGTGCTGCTGTGGTTCGTCAACCGTCTTGCCTGGAGATGGGTTCTGACGGGCTTCTCACGTCGAGCGCAGTTCATGGCCGCAGGTGTTTTTCTCGCTCTGATCATCACGGCATTGAGCAGCGTCCGCTATGGCGGTCGCCCGCGCCCGGTCATCTCGCCTGAAGGTAAGGACCAATGGCCCACCTTCATGGCCAATCCCCAGCGGACCGGTTGCTCCCCCAATTCCACCGGCCCGACCGATCCCCGGAAGCTCTGGACCTTCCGCGACTCCGTCTCTCGTGCTCCCTTCGCTGCTTCCCCCGCCGCCGCCGCAGGACGCGTCTTCGTCGGCTCAGACAATCAGAAGTTCTACTGCCTCCACCCCGACACCGGCCAGGTCCTCTGGACCTTCAAAGCCGCCGCCGAACTCTTCGCTTCCCCCGTCATCTCGGCCGGGCGCGTCTACCTCGGCGAAGGACTCCATCACACAAGCAACGCCAAGCTCTACTGCCTCAGCGCCGACACCGGCGCCAAGCTCTGGGAATTCCCCACCGGCGGCCACATCGAATTCAGCCCCACGCTCTTCGACGGCAAACTCTACGTCGCCGCCGGCGGCGATGGCATCTATTGCCTCGACCCCCAGACCGGTCAGAAACTCTGGCAGTACCCCGGCCCACACGTCGATCTCTCCCCAGCCGCCACCAGACAAGGCCTCTTCTTCGGCAGCGTCTGGGGCGAGCAGGCCTTCTATCGCATCGACCCCCAGACGGGCCAGCTTCTCTGGAAACGCCCCGCTCCTGCCGGTGTCTGCGGCAGCCCCTCCACCGACGGCACACGCGTCTACTTCGGCCTCGGCAATGGCACCTTTGGCTTGAGCCACGCCAACCCCGTCGGCTCTGTTTGCTGCCTCTCGATTGACGAGGGAAACATCCTCTGGACCTTCAACGCCAAAGATGCCGTCCTCACCACCATCGCCGTCGACCAGGGCTCCCTCTACTTCGGCAGCCGCGACGGCCACCTCTATTGCCTCGATGCTCTCACCGGCCAGCAGAAATGGGCCTACAACGCACAAGACCCCGTCCTCTCCTCACCGGCCATCACCGATGGCCGCCTCTACTTCGGCTGCAACGACGGTCAGATCTACTGCCTCGATTCACGAACCGGCCAGAAGCTCTGGGCCTACGACACCACGCAGGCCGCCTTCAACACCGAAGCCCAGGTGATCGCCTCTCCTGCTGTTTCCGGCGGCCGCCTCTACGTCGGCTCCATGAACTTCGTCTTCTTCTGCCTCGCTGATGCCCCTTCGCCGACAACCCGCGCCAATCGCTGACCCGCCCGGTCCGCGAAGAACCCGGCGGATCTTCATCATGAGACCAGACGTGGCAATCGGCGGGCAGCCAGGTGATCGAGGATGAACGGGTGCCACGCCTCCTTCTCCACGATCCGCAAGTTCTTCCGCGACCTGCTGAAGATCACCGTCTCGCGGGGGCAACTGGTGAAGCTGATCTGAACGGCCATCGCAACCTGGACGCAGCACGGCCGATCTGGCTTCCACTACCTCCGTGACGCCCTCTACGTGCATCTGCCAGCAGAGACCGCTCCCTCACTTCTGCCGGCCGGCCCCTGAACGGCTACAAACAAGGTTTGTCCAAGCCCCACACCTCGGTATGCTATGGAAAATGGCCGACGACGTTCGTCGGACAAGGTTCATATGGGAAATCCCGGCTGGGTAGCGAAGCGCCCTGTCGGGAGTAGGAGCCCATGAAGAAGATCATCCCTCTGATCGTGCTGCTGGCTTTGGTTGCGGCTGTGGTCATCGTGACGGTTACACGCAAAAAAACTGCGGCCGAGCCCATCGCCTGGTATGGCTCCATGCCGCACCCCTACATCACCGAAGTGCAGGCCGGAGCCGCGGCGTGCGAGAAAGATCTGGGAACCGCCATCTACAGAATGGTCGGCCAGGAGTGGACCCAGGACAACGAAAACGTCAACGTCGAAGCCCTCTCCACCAAGGGCCACAAAGCCTTCAGCATCTACCCCGGCGACGCCGCCGGCGCCAACGGCCTGTTCTCCCAGCTCAAGCGCAAAGGCCAATTCGTGGTCGCCTACGGCTGCGAGCCGGCGTTGCCCACCCCCGCTTCCTTCACAGTCGCCACCGACATCAAAGACGCCGCCATGTTTGCGGCCGAAGAGCTGATCAAAATCATGGGCGACAAGGGCAATATCCTCAACGTCCTGGAGATCGTCACCGACGTCAACACCCGCAAACGCGACGAGGGCATCAACGAAGTCGTCGCCAAACATCCCAACGTCAAGATCATCCAGACCATCGGCGACATGGCCCAGGTCAGCGAAGCGACCAACAAGATCCAAAGCGCCTTGGCCGCCCGCGCCGGCAAGATCGACGGTATCATCACCACCGGCTACAACCCCACCATCGCCGCCGCCGCCATCCTCACCGAGTGGCACAAGAACCCCGCCCGAAAACGCATCCGCTTCGTCGGCATCGACACTGGCCCCACCGTCCTCCAGGCCATCCGTGACGGCTCCATCGACGCCACCCTCGCCCAGAACCCCTTCGGCCACGGCTACATCTCCTGTGTCATCCTGAAAATGATGCTGGACGGCTGGACACCCAAACAGGACTACCAGTTCATCAACGCTGGCATCGTCCTGGTCAACAAGGACAACGTCGATGCCTATCCCCAGGACGTGCGCAAGATCACCGACCAGATCCTCATCGACCTGAAAACCAGGTATCTTAACGCTCCCAAGGCCCATTGACCGAGGCGCGGAATGCTCGAACTGCTCGCCATCAGCAAGAGCTTCCCCGGCGTCAAAGCGCTCGACGCCGTCTCGCTGCAATTCCAGCCTGGCCAGATCCATGCCCTCGTCGGCGAGAACGGCGCCGGCAAAAGCACCGCCATTAAGATCATCGCCGGCATCTACCAGCCCGACGCCGGCCAAATCATCTACAACGGCCAGCCGCTCCACTTCCGCAATTACCGCGACAGCCTCGAGCGCGGCATCGACATCGTCAATCAGGAGATCCAGGTCATCCCCAACGCCTCTGTCGCCGAAAACATCATGCTCGACAAAATGATCACCCGCGGCCGATCGGGCATCATCCGCTGGCGCGCCGTCAACACCGTCGCCGAGCGCTACATGAAGATGGTTGACCTGCGTGTGCATCCGGCGACGAAGATGCGTGCCCTCAGCGCCGCCCAGAAGCAGCTCGCTCAGATCGCCAAGGCGTTGGCCGCAGATGCCCGGGTCCTCTTGCTCGACGAGCCGACGAGCTGCCTGACCGAGCACGAAGCGGGCAATCTTTTCCACATCCTCCGCCAACTCAAGAGCGACGGCCGGACGATCATTTTCGTCTCACACAAGTTCGAAGAGGTCTTCGCCCTCTGCGACAAGGTCAGCGTCCTCCGCGACGGAAAATGCGTCGGCACACGCGACATCGCCGGCCTCAGCAGGGATGAACTGATCCGCATGATGATCGGCCGCGAGTGCGTCGCCGAGCGATTCGGCAGGCTCGATGCGGATCACACCCGCGAGGCTCTCCGCGTCGACCACCTCACCCGGGCCGGCAAGGCCAATGACATCAGCTTCACCCTCTACCACGGCGAGATTCTCGGCTTTTATGGTCTGGTGGGTTCCGGACGAACCGAGTTGGCCCGCATCCTCATCGGCGAAGACCAGCCGGACACCGGCACGATCTGCGTCAAGGCGCAGCCAACCCGCATCCGCAGCGTTGCTGACGCGCTCGGCCGCTGCCGCATCGGCTACGTCACCGAAAACAGAAAAGAGGAAGGACTGTTCCTCAAGAGCCCTGTCTGCACGAACATCACCGTCACGATCTGGCGCAACATCATCAACGCTTTCACCCGCCGCATCAGTCGTCCCAAGGAGACCGCCGCTGCCCAGAGCATGGTCCGAGACCTGAGCATCCGTACGACCGGCTTGGGACAGCATGTCGAAGATCTCAGCGGCGGCAACCAGCAGAAGGTCAGCCTTGCCAAGTGGCTCGCCGCCGACTGCGATATTCTCATCATCGACGAGCCGACCGTCGGCGTCGATGTTGGCGCCAAGGAGCAGATCCACCGCCTGATCTGGGATCTGGCCAAAGTCCGAGGCAAGTCGATCATTCTCATCTCTTCGGACATGCCGGAGATCATCAAGCTCGCCAGTCGCATCCTGGTCTTCAAAGACCAGCGGATCATCGGCCAGGTCGACGGAGTTGATGATGGGAGCAAGCCCTACGAACAGATCAGCACCGCGATCGGGGAGCATTTGGCCTGAGGGGCTGAGAACGACTATGGCAACCGAGCCCACTGACAGCATCACGACCGAGTCGCCCGAGGCGGCAGTCACGTTGCTCGACACCCCATCGCCCGCAGCATCCGCCCGAACCACCGGCGAACTGCTCAGCGGCCGGACCATCGGACTGGTCCTCTCCGTCGCCGTCCTATCTGCCATCCTCGCGAGTTGCTCCGACAGCTTCCTGTCATCCTACACCATGGAAGTGATCTCCAGGCAGGTCGCCTTTTTTGTCCTCATCGCGCTCTCGCAGGCCGTCTGCCTGGTCGTAGGAGGGATGAACCTCTCCGTGGGCGCCATCGGCAGCATTACCACCGTCGTCCTCGGGCTCTGCATGGAGAAAGGTCACTGGCCCGCCGCGATCGCCGTCCCCATCGCTCTCATCGCCGGCTGCCTCGCCGGCTACCTCAACGGCATCCTCATCACCGCCCTGAAAATCGACTCCTTCATTGTCACCCTCTCCATGATGTTCGTCTACATGGGCCTCCGCTCCGGCATCTCCGGCGGCTCGCCTTACCGCCTGCCCGATTCGTTCAGCTTCATTGGCCAAGCCAGCCTGTTCGGCATACCCTACGTCTTCCTGATCATGGTCCTCGTGATCGCGTGCACCTCCTATATGTTCGCCTGCACCGTCTTCGGCCGCCGCCTCCTCGCCACCGGCGGCAACGCCGACGCCGCACGCCTCTCCGGCATCAACACCGATCGTATGATCCTCTCTGCCAACCTCCTCTCCGGCCTCTACGCCTCCCTCGCCGCCGTCCTATGGGCCTCCAAGCTCGGCTCCGCCGCGCCCGAAACCGGCGACGGCTGGCTCATCATCTCCTTCGCCGTCGCCATCATCGGCGGAACCGGCCTCACCGGTGGCATCATCTCCGGCCTGGGCATCTTCATGGGCGGAGCCATCTTCATGCTCATCAAACACGGCCTCGTCGAGATCAAGGCCAATGACCGCTACTCCAACTCGTTCGTGGGTGCCCTGATCCTCCTAGCCATCATCGTGGACCGCCTCCGCGAGGTCTACGGCCAACGCGGCTGCCGAATCTGCAAACGGAACGCCCAAACGCGGTGCTTGGCATCACTATGAACGGGTGACCACGGCGGATGGGAAAACCTATGAAGGTTACCTCGTGCGGGTCAAGACGGAAGTGCATCAGTCCGTAGGACATCCGGGCGACGTGGCTGTTTGGGAGGCACTGACAGGGCGGAAGTATGATTGATGTGGGAGCGTCGCCTATGGCACTGCAGATCGTTGAGTCGCAAGTCCCGATTACTCTGGAAAGGCTTAATGCAGTTGAGGCGAGGATTGGCGCGCGCCTGCCTGAGCAGTACCGCAGTTTCTTACTGAAGTATAATGGTGGCAGGCCCGTACCCAGCGGATTCGCCTACACACATCCAACGGGATCGTACGCTGATTCACTGGTTGATTGGTTCTTGGCGATTTACGATGGACCCAACGACAATTGGGAGAGCTATTACAGAATCTATAAGATAGATGCTAAGCGACTTCCAGACGAGCTCATCCCTATTGCACATGACCCATTCGGGAACCTCGTGTGCATCTCCGTCGGAAGGGAAGATTATGGGACCGTCTGTTTCTGGGACCATGTGCACGAATCCGACTTCGCGTCTGGAGAGCCGGCGACTTCACCTAATGTTCACCGCATTGCAGATACCTTCGATGAGTTGTTGACGGGGTTGCGTGACATGTAGGGCTTGGGATGATCGCCCAGATCGTTGTCCTTGCTTCACCCGCCGACAACAGGGTCGGCAACTCCAAGGGTCCCCGCCGTCCCCCAAATCGCCACCTCCCTCGCCAAGATCGTACTGCTTCTCTTCCACGATCCACGATCCCGCCACCCGCTTGCCGCCGCCAAGTTCCACCCGCGTGGACATCCAGGCTGTGAAGACGGTTAGGTCAAAAGAAAGGGGACAGGCCCCTTTTGCACGCCCCCGAATCCCCACCTCCCTCGCCACCGACAACACGGTCTCCGTCGAAGCATCCACAAACACCCCCACCGGCGTCACGAATGGCCCCAACACCCCCACAATCTCCCTCGCCCGCCCCACCTCAATATGTCGCCTCGCCGGCGGATGAAAAATCATCCCAATCGCATCCACCCCCGCCTCGCAAGCGCAAACCGCATGCTCCCCCCTCATCATCCCGCAGATCTTAACCCGTGTCCGCCTCATCCCCCGATCCTAAACCCCCCCCATCACCATTTCCACCACCAGCCCCTCGCAAAACGCACGCCCCAACCCCATCCCGCCCCGATCCCTCCGCCTCCCCGGCAACATACGCGACGAAAACCGGGACGGGGACGGTTTTCGCGTCCTCACCACCCACAACCACCTCCCCAGCCCCAACCGCCCATGCTGCCTCCCTGGCTGGTCCTCGCTATGAACCCAAATTTTCCTCAGATAGAATCCGTGCGCCACGAAATGCCCGAATCATGACTACCAACGACAAAACCGACGACGCCGCCTTTTTGGGCATGGGTTGGCCTTGGGAGTTGTACGAGGATCAGCCCGAAACTTGGACGCTCCCAGCCGGGAGAAAACAGATCTGGTTCCAGAACCGAGGCGGGTCTGCACTGGATCAGCCTGCCCTGCGCGCCGCGCTGACACGTCAGAAGGCGCGCCGCGACGAAAACCGGGACGGGGACGGTTTTCGCGTCCTC
>JAPLNB010000378.1 GCA_026693085.1 Planctomycetota bacterium
TTCAGTCCCTCCAGCGCGGTGGAGATCGCGCCCCCGGGGCAACACGCGTGAGCGATGGCCTGCCGTGCTGTTTCGTTGCGGCCCACGCTTCATGCGATCAGCGCCGGCGTCATCTCCCGCTCCCGGTTGCTCACCGTCCCCATCGCGATCGGGGCCCCGAGAATCTCCTCCAGCACCTCCTCCACCGCCCGCCGGCTGCCGTGCACCCGTGAAGAAAAGAACGCCACCGCCGGCTTGGGCAACTCCGTCACCTGATGACGGCGGAGCAATTGCCGGAGTTGCGGCCGATCTGCCGGCGCAGTTCCGCCATTTCCTCTGGCAGTTGATGCCGTTCCCGCTCCAGCCGAATGCAGTTCGGACAAGGCGGCGTATTCGGCGTCGGTGACTCGGCCATGCCCCTCCTATCGGCCGCCACACCCGCCAAAGTCCAATAACCGGGACTGAACGGGTACGAAAATGGCGGCGAATGAAGCACAAACGTTGAACGTGAAGCCGCTCTGCGGCTCCTTTCATATCGCTCCGGCTGACGCTAGACTCCTTGCTCATGTCCTCTCACTTCTTGCTTACATCGGCTCTGGTTTCCGTTCTGCTCACCAGTTGCATCCACGCCGCCGATCCACCGCAGGCGGAGAACTTGAAAGACCTCCACGCCTCGCACCCGCGCCTTTTCATGCACTCGGAGGACGTTGCCCGCCTGCGCGAGATGGTGAAGACCGACCCGTTCATGAAGGCCTGGCACGAGAACCTCCGCGCTTCCGGCCAAAGGATGCTCAGGCAAGACCCGATTCAACACAAGCTCATCGGCCCGCGGCTGCTGAGCCAGAGCCGAACCGCGCTCCAACGCATCTCGACCCTCGCCGGGCTTTACCTGATCGATGGCGACAAGCGATTTGCCGAGCGGGCGCGCACCGAGATGTTCACCGCCGCCGCCTTCCCCGATTGGAACCCCTCCCATTTCCTCGACACCGCCGAGATGTCCAACGCCTTGGGCATCGGCTACGACTGGCTGTATGACTTCCTCTCCCCCGAAGACCGCAAGACCATCCGCACCGGCCTGGTCAAACTGGGTTTGCAGGTCGGCCTTGATGGTTTTGACAAAGGCGCCTGGTGGACCCAGTCCACCCACAACTGGTCGCAGGTCTGCAACGGTGGCCTGACCGTCGGGGCGCTGGCGATTGCGGACGAGGAACCGGCGATCGCTTCCAGGCTCATCGCACTCTGCCGCCGCGCCATCAAGCCGTCCATGAACGCTTTCGCGCCCGACGGCGGATTCGCCGAAGGCCCCGGCTACTGGGGCTATGCCACCAGCTACAACGTCTTTTACCTGGCCGCCCTCGAATCCGCCCTCGCCACCGATTTCGACCTCAACCCGATGCCCGGCTACGCCCAGACCGGCTTCTACCGCATTCAATCCGTTTCCCCCATCGGCAAAACCTTCAATTATGCCGACGCCGGTGATGGCGCCGGCTCGGCTGCGCAAATGCTCTACCTCGCCCGCATCTTCAAGCAGCCCGCTTTCGCCGCCCACGAACTCTCGCGCACTCCCCAGAACGCTTCCATCTTCCACATGATCTGGTACTCCCAGCTCCCAATCGAAAATCGAAAATCAGAAATCGAAAATACCCTGCCCCTCGCCGCTGTCTTCCGCGGCGTTAACGTCGCCTTCTTCCGCTCCGGGTGGAATGATCCCAACGCTTTGTTCGTCGGCATCAAGGGCGGCGACAACAAGGCCAACCACTCGCACCTGGACCTCGGCTCGTTCGTTCTCGATTCCCAGGGCAAACGCTTCGCCGTTGACCTCGGCGGCGACGACTACAACCTCCCCGCTTACTTCGGCAATAAACGCTGGACCTACTACCGCCTCCGCACCGAGTCCCACAACACCCTGACCCTCGACGGTCAAAACCAGGACCCCAAAGCCGCCGCGCCGATAGTCGCCTTCACCAGCGGCAAGACCCGCTCCCACGCCGTCATCGACCTCTCCGCCGGCTATCGTGCCCAAGCTACCAAGGTTCTTCGCGGCCTGGCGATGATCGGCGGCAACCGGGTCCTGGTTCAGGACGAAGTCACTGCCTCCGATCCCGTCGATGTCCGCTGGAATTTCCTTACCCCCGCCAAAATCGACATCCAAAACACCACCGCCACCCTCACGCAAGGCTCCGCCGTCCTCTTCATGCGCATTCTTTCCCCCGCGGGCGCTAGTTTCGAGGTGATCTCCGCCAATCCCCCGCCGCCGCAGCGCCAGCAACCGGACATCCACAATCTCACGGTCCGGCTGCCCAACAAGACAACCTCCACACGCATCGCCGTAATGATCTCCGTCGGCAGAGAACAGCCGGCCCCCATGGACCGCGAACCCCTCGATCAATGGCCCGGCCGCTAACGGCCTGTCCGACCGGCCCCATACGGGCACATCGCCACCAGCTCGCATCGCTCACACGCCGGACTACGCGCCTTGCACGTCCGCCGCCCATGCTCGACCAGCAGGATGTGCATCTCATACCGATCCCCCGGCTCGATCATCTCCTTAAGCAGCTCATGCGCCTCCTCCGCCGACGATCCTTCTGGTATCAGCCCCAGCCGAATCGCGATGCGATGGATGTGCGTATCGACCGGAAACACCGGCATTCCAAACGAAAACAGCAGCACGCAGTTGGCCGTCTTCGGCCCGACCCCGTCAAAGCGCATCAGGTACTCATACGCATCCTCCGCCGCTCGTTCCTTGAGGAATTCCAGGTCGATCCTCCCTTGATCCGCCTTGATCTGCCGCAGAATACTTTGTATTCGCGGCGCCTTGACCCGGCTGAGCCCGCTGATGCGGATGCACTTCTCGACCTCCTCGACGGCCGCGTTCATGACCTGGTTCCACGACCGGAATCTCCTCCGCAGCCGCCGAAAACCCGCCGAACTGTTGGCGTTGGATGTATTCTGCGACAGGATCGTCTCGACGAGAATATCCACGCCCCTCCCCCAGCATTGCCAAGGCCGCGGCCCATACATCCGCCGCAACGCCTCCAGCACCCCCTTCATCTTCCGCCGCCCATCAATCGCGCGAACCATGACCGCAGTATAGACCCCCACGCATAGATGCCCAGAGCCTAAACGCCTCGCCGCCCGCAACGGTATAGCAGGTACGGGGGCAGATCACGGCCCGATCCGTAGAGAGGCACATCATGAAACACAAAATCGCCTGCTTCTTATTCGGAGTGCTCCTGCTCGCGGCATCGTCGCTCGCCGCCACAATTCAAACCCAATCCCTCCGCTTCCAACTCTTCCCCGACACCGGCCGATACGAAATCACCGACCTGCAAACCAACGTCGCCTGGCAATCCAATCCCAACACCCCGCGCTTCGGCCAGGTCGTCCTCAACGTCAATGGCCAGCGAAAATCCTTCGACCTCGCCCGCTGCGAGCTCAAACAGACTCCTTCGAGCTTGGAAGCCGCCTTCCAACCTCTGCCCGACAAACCCGACGCCATCCGCATCACCATCGCCGCCACCGGACAGTCCCTGAATCTTTCCTACGCCGCCGACCCCGGCCTCGCCGTCGAATCGCTCCGCCTGCTCGACGATGCCTTCGCCATCTCCGCCGCCGACAATGGCTACCTCGCCGTCCCCGTCCGCGAAGGCCTGCTCATCCCCGCCAACTCCAATATTGAATTCACCAAATCCTTCGGCACCTACGAATACGAAGGCTGCCACATGACCATGCTCGGCGGGGTCAAGCGTGGCTCCGCCGCCCTGATCACCTGGACCGACCCCTACGTCACCGCCGACGTCAAAAGCACCCTCCCTAAAGACCCCGCCGCCAAACAGACGCTCTTGCTCTCATTGTCCCTCCGCAAATCCGCCAAGTCCTGCACGATCACCCTCCTCGGCAACGGCGACTACGTCACCATCGCCAAGGCCTATCGTCAGATCGCCAAGGACAAAGGCTACCTCGTCACCTGGGACCAGAAGCTCAAGGAAAACCCCCGCCGCGCCGCGCTGTTCGGCGCCATCAATTTCAAGCTCTGGTCCACCCTCTCCCGGCGGATGAATGACGAAAGCACCCAGGAACAGCGTGTCACGGTTGGTTGGACCTTTGATGAAGTCGGCCAGGTCGCCGAGCACCTGAAAACCGACCTCAAGCTCGACCGCGTTCACTTCATCATCGGCGGGTGGATCCATCGCGGCTACGACAACCAGCATCCCGACATTCTCCCCGCCGCTCCCGAATGCGGCGGCAACGACGCCCTCGCCGCCGCCTCCCGCAAGGTCCGCTCCCTCGGCTACATCTTCGACATGCACGACAACTACCAGGACATCTACAAAGACGCGCCCTCCTGGAACGAAGATTACATCCAGAGAAACCCCGACGGTTCGCTGGTCAAGGGCGGACAATGGGCCGGCGGCCGCGCGTATCTCACCTGCTCCAAAAAAGCCCTCGAGCTCGCCCAGCGCCCGCAGAATCTCCTCGCCGTCAAAAAACTCACCGATGCCGACTCCTATTTCATCGACACCACCTACGCCGCCGGCCTTCAGGAATGCTTCGACCCCAAACACCCCCTCACGCGCGCCGACGACATGAAGTGGAAGCAGGCCATCTCCGATTACGCCCGATCCGTCTTCGGCATCTTCGGCTCCGAGTGCGGCCGCGAGTGGGCCATCCCACACGCCGACTACTTCGAGGGCCTCACCGGCGTCTCAGGCACCTATTTCCACAACCTCAAGCCCGAGAGCATGGGCGCCACCGTCATCCCGCTGTTCGAACTCGTCTACCGCGACTGCATCTCCCTTTACGGCAAATACGGCTACGACATCAACTCCTCCGCCGAGTATGTTCTGCATCACATTTCCATCGGCCGGACGCTCAACTACCACTCCATCCCATCGCACCTCTACTGGAAGGACCCCACCGAGGAGCCGCTGCCGATCCGCCCGTCGGTTGCCGAGTTGAAACAGACCGGCCCGCGGCAGTTTGCCATTACCTACCGCTGGGATGTCGCCAAACCGCCTTCCGCCGACTGGACCATCTTCGTTCACTTCACCGATTCGTCCGGCCAGATCAAGTTCCAGGACGACCACACTCCCAAGCTACCGACCTCGCGTTGGCCAGCCGAGCGAGTGCTCGATGGCCCGTTCACTGTCACCGTTCCCCAGGCCCTGGCCGGTACATTTGACATCCGCATCGGCATGTTCGAAGGCCAAGGTGATCGCCGCATCCTGCTCCAAGGCCGAAAGGACCGCGAGCGCCGCTGCATCGTCGGCCAGTTGAAAATCGACCGCGATCAAGTCGAATTCATCGCCCCCGCCACCCCCAACCCCGATGGCCCCAGCCTCAACGCCGCCATGTACGTCCGCGCCGACAACGGCTGGGCCGCCGGCATGCACCCGGTCGACCGCTACGTCAAAAACACCTACGAAATCCTCTCGCCGCTCCACGAAATCACCGCGCAGATGCAGATGACCAGCCACCACGCCCTCACCCCCGACCGCAAGGTCCGCCAGACCCTCTTCGGCGAGGGCGCCTCCATCGTCAACGTCATCACCAACGGCTCCGGCTCCAACTACCGCACCCCCTTCCGCGGCTCCGACGTCATCCTCCCCCCCAACGGCTTCCTCATCGAATCCCCCACCTTCCTCGCGTTCTGCGCCACCCAGTGGAATGGCATCGCCTACAACACGCCAACCTGTTTCACTCTCCGCAGCCTCGACGGCAAGCCGCTGGAACAATCCGAAAAGGTCCGCATCTTCCACGCCTTTGGCGACCCCCGCATCAAGTTCGGCAATTCAGAGCACAAAGTTGATAAAGAGGCCACGCTCGGCCGAAAAGAATGAGCCCGCCGCTCACGCCTCTTTCCACTCAATCAGCCCCCCGTCGATATTCACCTGCCCGATCCGCCGCCATTCTGTTGTCTCCGGCAGGAACAGCTTGGCATGCAGCGCATCAATGGCATACTCCGCCCGGCGTAGCTCTTCCGCCGCCTCCGGCGTCAGCCGAGCCTGGTCGGCGTCAGCATGCATCAACAGCGACCAGTTCCCAAAAATCGGCGCAAACTCCGAGAATCGATCGTTCGGCTTGAACTCGCCTATCCCCCACGAGCTTTGCCATCCGCGGATGTTGACCGTCCCGACATCCGTGTCGTTCAGGTACAAGTGACCTTTCGATACGCCTTGCCGCATAACTTGATTCTACCAAGCAGCCACCAGAAATGTCCGCATGGCCTCGCCCGGCCATGTCGCCGCCAAAGCTCCGCCGCATTCGGCCCGCTTTACCTCCTGCGCCCACGCCGTTACCCTCTCCATCATCGGCCGTCGGCGACTTGGCACTGCAACAACTGCCGTATACGTTGCGGAGGACTACATGCAACTGGCAACTGGCGTCATGCTCTTTTCAGTACTGATACCCGCGAAGATCTGGTTCCCAGCCAACCAGCCGATCAACATCACCCAGAAGTCCGACGCGCCCGTCACCTTCGTCTTGACCGATTTCACCGGCAAAACGATCGAAACCAAGGCCAATACCCTGATCTCCCCCGCCCAGCAAACGGATCTGCGGGCCATGTACCCCGCCGTCAACACCGCCGGCACCTACGTCCTTTTCGCCGTCCACAAGGACAAATCGCTTCCAGCTTTCGTCGGAACGCCCCTGGTCATCGAGTCGCGCGGCGACAATCGCCCCGGCGCCCCCCCAGAGCCTATGGTCACCAAGATCGAACCCCTCTGCTACGCCACCATGTCCACCCATCAGGGCGAAATGACCATGGTCTTCTACTACGACGTCGCCCCCAACACCGTGGCCCGCTTCCTTACGCTCGCCGCCGAGGGTTTCTACGACGGCCTGACGTTCCATCGCATCGTGCCCGGCTTTGTCGTCCAAGGCGGCGATCCCCGCGGCACCGGCACCGGCGGTCCGGGCTACCAGATCGGCGCCGAGGTCAACGACCGCAGACACGAGCAAGGCGTTCTCTCGATGGCCCGCAACGGCGACCCCCTCGAACGCCAAAGCGAAAAACCCCGCCCCGAGTTCGCCAACAGTGCCGGCAGCCAGTTCTTCATCTGCCTCGCCCGCACCGAGTACCTCGACGGCCGATATACCGCGTTCGGCAAGGTCATCAAGGGCATCCAGACCGTCAAGACGCTGGGCGACCTGCACGTCGCCGATCCCCGCACCGGCCGGCCCCAGACGCCCCCCGTCATCAACGCAGTCCAAGTCGTCCCCGTCACCTCCGACAACAACCCCTACCTGCTGATCATGGACAATCTCAAACCCCGCAAGCCGGACCCTGCCACCCAGCCCGCCCAGTAGACCCTTTTTGCCCATCAGCACCCCCCACTGGATTTTCCTCTCCATCCCGGTAACAATCCCCACCCTAGGATACTCATCGGTCGCCCCGAAGGCGGCCGGGTGCGATGCAAGGGTCGACTGTGAATCTGGTCAGGTCGGAAACGAAGCAGCCATAAGCAGTACCGGCCTTGTGCCGTCGTCTTCCCGGCCGCCTTCGGCGGCGACCCGTGTCTTTTTTGGCTCCCGATCTTGCATGGTTGATCTTATCGGCCGCCGCCCATTAATAATCACAAACCCCCAAACCCCGTGCGTGTTTTCATCGTCGCCAACCTCGAAAAGCCACTTGCCCGCCCCACGCTCGACACGCTCCTGGCACGCCTGGCCGGACACGCCCAAGTCCTCGGTGTCGGCACGCACCAGGACGCGCCCCTCGACACCGTGCCCGCCGATGCGATTATCGTCCTCGGCGGCGACGGAACCCTGTTGTCCGTAGCCCGCCGGCTTGGCGGACGGCCGATCCCGATCCTCGGAGTCAACCTCGGCCGCCTGGGCTTTCTCGCCAGCTTCACCCCCGCCGAGATCGAGCAATACCTCGATCAGTTCCTCGCCGCCCGTCTTCCCGTCAGCCGACGGTTGGCCATCGAAGCCTCCGTTGTCTCCGCCGATGTCGTTTGCCATGTCGGCGATCCCGCCGAACTCGCCGCCAAACGTCGATTCGCCGCCACCGCCCTCAACGACGCGGTCATCACCGCCGGGCCGAACTTCCACATGATCGAGCTTGAACTGGATGTCAATGGCCAGAGCGGCGTCCGCTATTTCGGCGATGGCGTGATCGTCTCCACACCCAGCGGCTCGACCGCCTACAACGTCTCGGCCGGCGGACCCATCGTCAGCCCCGACGTGCTCGCCATGTGCATCACCCCCATCTGCCCACACAGCCTCTCCTTCCGCCCCGTCATCATCTCCTCCTCCAGCACCGTGCTGCTCGTCGCGGCCAAGGTCAACCTGGGCACCACGCTCTTCTGCGACGGCCAAGCCAGCACCAAGCTCATGGCCGGCGATCGCGTCATCGTCCGCCGCAGCGACAACGATGTCCTGCTGATCGACAACCCCATCGCCCACGAGTGGCGCAGCCTCGCGCAAAAGCTCCACTGGGCCGTCTCACCCGCCTAGGCCGCCGAGCAACAGCATTCTTACGACATCCCCACATCATCGCTCTTTGCTCTTTCCTCGCCCTGTGCTCCGTGAGCCCCGTGGTGAGCAATAAGTAATCCGCTCTACCTCGCAAAATCGCTCAGGTGCCTAAGGAAATCCTCGCACAGCAGCTCAATTTGCTCCGGCGGAACCACCGACGGCCGATAGGTCAACGCAAAATGGAAATCCTCCCCCAGCGTCGTCGTCGCGAACACCAGCGGCATCATCGGCCCCGTCGGCGACACGCGGATGTAATCCAGCAGCGGCGACGGATGATACTCGCTCGCCCACGATCGATTCATGTTCACGTTCGAGATCCCCCCAGCCATCGGGCAGTGCTTCTGATAGAACTGCGAAATGTGCCCCGGGCTTATCAGGCTCCCCAACGCCACCCCAATCAGCATCCGCAGCGCGCTCGCCTGAGGGATGCCCCGCCGCTTCTGCTGCGAGTTCTGCAACGCGATCGTCTGAAGCAGGTGTTGCGGCGAGCGGAAGTCCCGCGGCCGGCAGAATACGTTCGTAAAGCCCAGGAACAAGCCAAACGCATTCGCAAACTCGTTGTCCCGGCAATAAGGCCGCAAATCCACGATCGACCCCAGCGCCAAACCCCGCCGCCGCGGCCGGTTCTTCAGCGGAACATATCGGTTGCACACCTGCGCAATCGCCGCAAGGAACATGTCGTTCAGTGTCACCCCGAGCGCGCGCGCCGTGCCAAGCAGTGTCTTGATCCACCCCGCCGGCGCGCTTCGCACTGTGAAACGCACGGTCAGGTCATTCCCGCAGGAGTACTCGATTCGCCGGACCTGCTGGATTGTGCTTGCCCACCTCGCCGCCGTCAGCAGCCCATGCCCCATCGCCGACGCCTGTTCAATGACGTCGAAGAACCGCCGGTAGCCATGCTGCGGAAGCCGCACCGGCGTGTGCGCCGCCTGCTTCGGGTCGAACACCCGCACAAACCACTCCCGCAGAACCGTCCGGATCGAGACGCTGTCGGCCACCCAATGGTGATACACCACGCCCAGGTAATAAAACCCCTCCCCTGCCAGAACGAACGGCCGGAACGGCGGCTCCGACGGATTGTCAAACCGCCGGTTCAACTGCTCCGAAATATGATCCTCCAACGTCACCGGCGGCTTCACCACCCAAATGCCATACAGCGACATCTCGCCATTCAGCATCTCATAGCTGAAGCTCCCCCCATCCAGTCGCACCCGCCCAAGCCCAAGGGCATTCAACGTATCGTGCCACGCTCCATGCAGCGTCGCCGGGTCCGCCGTGCCCTCGATCTTGAGAACCTGGGCGGCATTGTAAGGATGGGCGGCATCCCATTGCCGAGCCAGTCGTTGGAATACATTCAGTGTTGAAGATGCCATGTCCCTGTCAATTCCAAGCTAAGCACAACCCAGGCGAAGATACTGTTTCCACACAGCCGGTATCCTTCCGAGCCCGAGAATGCTGCGTCTGACGCCGAGACATCAGAACACAAACGCGGTGTTCCATCCGCGCCGTCCAGATGAGCATTATAGACCGAGCGACCAGTTTGTGCGATGCTGTTTTACGATGGCCGGCGGCGACGCACCCGGCTGGCAAAAAGCAGAACCCCTCCCGTCGAGAAGTGCAGCAGGAGACAGGGGATAATGGTGGCAGGCAGTTCGTATGGAATGTCGTCGCCGATGTTGGTCAGGAGATAGGCGATCCGGTATTGCGCCCACGGAACCTGAAAAGCCGGCCTCATCGACCCGCTCAGGCCGAACAGCGGATGCGCATAAACAAGATCCGCCACGATCCGCTCCCGCCCGGCACCCGTCAGCCCCGGGGCAAGCCATATCGGCCACGTCAGCCACGAAACCCCCAGGATCACCGTCAGAGCGCTCGCCACAACCGCGGAACCCAACACCCGCCGCAATAGGAAAGCAAGCCCCAGCAACGAAATCGCATAGGAGACCAGAACCACGCAACCGCTAAGCCATTCGGAAATGGCCATGACCGACTGGAAAACCGGGATCACCCACACGATCGCGATCGCCACGATCATGCCGCCCCCAGCCACGACGCCCTCAAGCAACGTTCTTTGCCCCAGCAGCACCGGCGGGACAATCAGGCCCACGACCGCAAGCCCGCCCAGGTAGAGGCCCAAAGTCCCCCCGACGCAAACGTAACAGAGCACCGCAAGCAACAAAACCAGACCAAACGGAATCAACCCCGCGAGCACTTGGCCAACGACCCACCCTCGCCCCGCCGCCACTGGACTTGAATCAGATCCAGTGATGTCCATGGAAACGCTCACTTGCCCAGGCCCCCGTCTGCTTTTCCATCCGCTGGCTCAATCGTCACCCAAACCGTCGCGTCTCGCGGCGGGACAAATTCCGGGTTGATCTCCCATTCCAGCATGTCGTTGGAATTGCTGCGCAACTCCGGCAGGTCGATCACGCTGTATTCGAAGTTGACCACGCTGATCAGGTGCCCCGTAACGTCCGCCGCATACCTCCCGTCGCTCATCAGCCGCGATCCGGCGAAGACAAACGTCAACGGAGCCAGCGCCTGCTTCGTCTTGATGTCGCGCATCATGCGGTCGAGGGGTAGCGACACCGCCCGGCCGTCCTTCCAGAACTCGCAGGTCATCTTCAGCAGCGGCCCCGTCGGCGCGATGCGACGGTCTCCCGGTTGCGCAAAACGCAGCGGCTGCCCAGGCTCAATGCCAAGCATCAGCAACCCCAAGTGCACATGCGATGCCTTCGCACGCGATCGCAGCACCGTCTCGTGCTCCGCGCCCCCGGCGGCACACACGAAAAACTCCAGCGGAGCTGATGCGTTGACCGCTTCGCATTCCATCCGCACCCGCTTGTGCCTCAGGTCCACTTCCAGATGCGGCAGCTTCGCCGGCTGTGTGCTCGGCAGCGTTGCCGGAACCGACACGTCCGCCGCCGGCAACCCGCCGCCCGCGAACAGCAGCACGCAACCCGACACGATGCTGGAAACGAAAGTATTCACCGGCCCATCAGTGTAACCGTGGAAAGCTCCGGTAGGAAACCCAAACAGCGCCGTTGGCCATGCTTTGCCGGGAGGCTTGCCCTCCCAAACACCCTCTCACATGCCAGCAAAGATGGCCGCTCCCCAACGCCAACGAAAACGGGCGGCCCCAATCGGGGCCGCCCGTCATTCATACACTAATCGCGGCGATCAGCGAGGCCGAGTGTTCAGCGACGGGAACTGTTGAGCCTCGATCTCCCGGTGCATGATGATCGTCGGCTTCACGAGGATCAGCAGAACGCTCTCGTCCTTCGCCGTCGACCGGTTGGTGAACAGCCGCTTGATGAACGGGATCTTCGAGAGGATGGGAACGCCTTCCTCGATCTCGATCTCGCCCGCGATCGTCTGCCCGCCCAGCAGCAGCGTGCCGCCGTCCGGTACGCTGACGATCGTGTTGACCGCCGTCACGTTGATGATCGGCAACTGAATGTTCGCCTGGAAGACGTTAATGGCGCCGGGCACGCCGCCGCCGCCGCCGGGGTTGTTGTTGGGGTTGGCCATGCCGAACACCGGAAAGTTCACCAGGTTCTTCAATTTGGTGATGGTCGGCTGCAGCGAAAGCGTGACGTACTTGCGGTCGGCCGAAACCGTCGGCTGAACGATCAGCCGCACGCCGCTCGCCGTCACGTCCGGAATCGGGTTGTACAGCCCGACGCCTTCGCCCACCACGGCTTCGAGGTCCGCCACGTACGCCTGTTCTTCCGCCACGATCACGAACGCCTGCTGCCCGTTGAACACCGTCACGCGCGGTGCGTTCGTGATGGCGCTGCGCCGCGAAGCCTGCGTCGCCCGGATCAGGAAGTTCGCCTGGAAGTCATCCAGGTAGCTGCCCTGGATCTGGATCGCCGGCGCCTGCTGGATCCCGATCGTGTTCGGCGCCGCCGTTGCCGGCGACTGCGTGAAGGCGCTGTTGTTCTGCGTCACCGCAATCGGGCTGAAGTGCGTCGGGTCGTTGATGTTGAAGAAAAAGTCGATATCGACGCCGATGTCCTCCATGAAGTTCCGCTCCACCGACAGGAACCGCGTCTCGATGCTCACCTGGATCGCCCGCGTCTCACGCAGCTTGTCCAGCAGGCTCACGAGCTTCCGCTGATTCTCCGGTGTCTGCGTCACGATCAACTGCCCCTGCAGATAACTCAGCGACCCGAACTTGCCGCCGTTGTCCGTCCAGCTCTCCGGGTCGATCTTTGACTTGATGATCGCCGCGATGTCCTCCAGCAGTTCCTGCGTCTTCTGCCCGTTCCGCGGGCTGTTGACTACGCCGCCGCTCGTCCCCGAACCGTTCTGACCGGCGCCGCTGCTCAACCCATACCGGCCCGACGTTGTATTCGAGCGGCTCGTGCCGCCCGAACTGTAAATGCTGCCCGGCGGCGCCGTGTTGTTGTCCCGCCGGTTCGGATCCACCTTCGGAGCAAAGTCCGGCGGCTCCATGAAATCAGGCGCCACCACCAACAGGTCACGAACGTCGTACACGTTGAGGACGACCTTGCTGTTCAGGTCATCGCACGTCGAAACCGTGATGATCCCATCCTCGATCGCGTATCCAATCTTCACGCCCGTCCCCGTGACGTCCTTCAGCACGATGCCCAAAGCCTGCGAAAACGTCACGTTCTTCAGCGTCGCTGTCACCGCCGTCGTGCGAGTGATGCCCGCACTCTCCAGCATCCGCCAGTTCACGTAAATGTTCAAGTCGCTGACGTCGTGGAGGAACTCCACCACCTCTGCCAGCGACGCCTGCTCAAAGCCGATCGCGGGCAGACGTTTGTTCATCAGCGACACCGCATCCAGGCTCTCGCCGCCGCCCGTACGCTCCTGTATCAGCTCCCGATCACGCGTTTCGCTGATGTCCGGCCAGTTCGTCGGGTACTTCAGCACGTCCACGTACGGCGTCTTGCGCTCCTCCGCTTGCGTCAGCGACTTGCGGAACTCAAGGGCAATCTTCTCCCGGACATTGCGCTGATCCTGCACGATCGCCGAGTCCTGAACCAACTGCTTCACGCCCACCGCGTAGTCGTTCGACGGATCGATCGCCAGGATCTGATTGATCACGCCCAACGCCTGCGTGTATTGCCCGTCAGAAACGAACTGCTGCGCCGTCCGCGCCAGCGATTGAACCGTCCGCCGCCGTTCCTGCGCCTCGATCGCCGCCCGCTGGGCCATCGAGTCCGCCGCCGTCTGCGCCGCGCCCCTCGCCGCGATCCCCGCCTCGGTCTCCTGCGCCTTGGCCAGTGTCATCCGCGTGTTCACCACCGTCGTCTCAAACCGCTGCAGGTCCGCGGCATTGAAAATCCCGGGGTTCGATTCCTTCGCCACCGTCGCCGCGTCCAAGGCTTCCTGGGCCGCCGTAAAATTCTTGGCCTGGATGCCCGCCTGAGCGTCGGAAATCGCCTTGTCAAAGCTGTAGCTGATGATCTGCTTGTGCAGCGTGATCCTCGCCGCCTCGCGATCGACCATCGGCTTCTCCCCACCACCCGTCACCGCCAACTGCGTCTGGGCCTTGCCCTCCGCCGCTACCCGGTTGGTCGGGTCCAGCTCGTACGCCTGTGCGTACAGCGTATACGCGTCGGCCAGACGATTGTCCTTCTGCGCCTGCGTCGCCTGCTCCACCAACTGCTGTGACTCATACGCCCGCTGCTGCTGGCGAAGCTTCGCCAGCCTCGCCTGCTCCAGCAGATCCCGCTGCGCGGGGCTGAGCGCTTCCGCCATCGTCGGCGCCGTCGTCGGAACCACCGCCGTCGTGTTCACTTCCGCAACCGTCTGCACCACCGGCTCCGCCGCCTTGCGATCCTTGGCCTCCATCATCCGCAGGTAACGCGACGGTGAATCCCGAAAAAAACCGGGGTTGAACTTCGCCGCCTGCGATTCCTCAAACAACGCCTTCGCCGCCGCGTAATCCCCGCGATTGTAAGCCCCTACTCCGTCATCATACGCCTGCTTCCCCGCAACAACCTTCTTGACCTCAGGCTTCACCTCGGCGGCCGCGACTTGCTCCGTGGCAGCAGCAGCGGTCGCGTCTGCGGGCTTCGTAGTAGGGTCGCCAGGCTTCCCGTTCTCGGCGACCTTTACGTTGTTATCCGCAGGCTTCTCGCTCTTGTCGGGGGCCGGGGGCGTGACGATGGCGGCGGCCGCTTGGGCCTTCTCTTGGGCGGCCTTCGCCTCGGCTACCTTCTCATCGATGCCCTTCAGGTAGCTCTTGGGCTTCCGGCCGAACAGCCCAGGGCTGTATTCCCCCTTTGCCAACTGCTCAAACTTCTCCTTCGCCGCGTCCAGACGCTCCGCTCTGTAGTCCGCAACGGCTTCCTTGTACAAACCCTTGTAGTCCGGCTTCGATGATTTCTGCGACGCCTCCGCCACCGAAATCTGCGAACGCGACTTCGTCTTCGTCGCGTCGTCCGCGAACTTGTTGTCCGCCGCGGCTCGGTAGTACTTCAACGCTTCCTCGACGTTCTTGTCCGCCAACGCCTGCTCGCCCAACTCGAACTGCGCACGGGCGGCCTTACGCTCGCCAAGCGCCGCTTCCGCCTTCCGCAGAATGCTCGTCAGCTTCTCACGATCCGCCTCGGGCAGCCCTTCAGCCTTCACCTGCTGCAGCGTCGCCTGCGCGTCTTCATATTGGCCCTTGCTGTACTGCTCCATGCCCGCAGTCAGCAGTTGCGGGTCGGTCGGCTTGGCCTGGTCGGCCAGCATCACCAACGCCTGCTCGACGTCAGTCATGCCATACGCCGCCGACGACGGGACCAGCGCCACCGTCGGGAGGGCGCCAGCGACCGCCATGGCCAACGCCGCAGCGCTCTTGCGAATACGAGGGCGAACACACAAAGAGGATGTATTGCGGTCGAAGCTCTTAAAGAACACGGCGTTCCTCCATTCAAATTGGCCTGGTCGCACGCCACTGCGACCGGCTGAATTTGCGCTGCGACGCACGCCGCACATACGCGACCTTCCGTTGCTCAACACCACACGGGTGCAAATAGGGCCGCGAAGGTGTGAATCGCCGGAGCATACGCGGGAGAACTGTTCTGGTGTACGTCTTCTGGTGTCAATACTCAGTTCGAGGTTGCTACCGTCTTGATTGCCCCAAACTTTCAGTCTTCACGCCAAGCCGACCAGTTGCTCGTTTCCAGCCTGCTTATTAATCCTTGGCCTGTCACTGATTCGAGCCCGGAGCCACTCTTATCACTACCACTACGCCACAGATTCCTCGGGCGGCCGGCTCGTCCTGAGCCCCGATTGCCCCACACCGCACGGCCGGCGCGGGGCGAGCCTTTATCCCGAGCGCGGCAGAGTCTAAACGAACAGTCGAGCTGTTGCAAATCCAATGCTGGGTAAATGGCCAAGAAAAAACCACCGGCCACTACGGCCAATAAAAATACTGGCGGCACGATCCCAAAACCGCCTTTGACCGCCTCGGATTCGCCTTGATTCCCGGCCAATTCCCACCACAACGACCACCCCGCCGAGCCACCCCGTTAACCCAATCACACACCCCCCAACTCACCTCCCCAAATAGCTCCCTACCCCCTCGGCTACTGCCAAGCCCGTTTTACCTGTCTTAACTTATCCCCTTCCTCCTCTTCCTCCTCTTCCTCCTCTTCCTCCACGCAAAAGAAAAAGCCCACGGCAGCACCGTAAGCCTTCTCCACTTCCCGACAAGGGTTTAATCCACCGGCCCCCTGATCGCGATCCGCTCTATCCCCACGCCTTCTCATTGATCCGTTCAATCTGAGCGCCAACCGCCACCAGCTTCTGCTCGATCTTCTCATACCCCCGGTCAATATGGTACACGCGGTCGATCCGCGTCGTGCCCTTTGCCACCAGCCCCGCCAGCACCAACGCCGCCGACGCTCGCAGATCGCTCGCCATCACATTCGCCCCCTGCAGCTCGCGAACCCCCTGCACCACCGCCGTCGCGCCTTCCTTGCGAACTCGCCCACCCATCCGATTCAGCTCCCCCACATGGAGGAATCGATCCGGGAATATACGCTCCGTAACCACGCTGATCCCATCCGCCAGGCACAGCAACGCCATCAGTTGCGCCTGCAGGTCCGTCGGGAACCCAGGATAAGGCTGCGTCGTCATCTCCACCGGATTTAACCGCCTTGCCGACGAAACCCGGATCGTCCCGTTCTCTCGACATATATTGACTCCAACCTCCTCAAGCCGGTCCGCCACCGCCACCAGGTGATCCAAGTTGCAGTGCTTCAGTTCCAACTCCCCATTCGTGATCGCTGCCGCAATCATAAACGTCCCGCACTCGATCCGGTCCGGGATCACCCGATGCTCGCAGCCCTTCAGCGACTCCACGCCCTCAATCTGCACCTCCGGCGTTCCGTGCCCGGTGATCTTCGCCCCCATCTTGTTCAGAAGATTCGCACAATCCACCACTTCCGGCTCGCACGCCGCACCCACCAGCACCGTCTGCCCCTCCGCCAGTGTCGCCGCGCACATCACATTGATCGTCCCCAGCACCGTCGGCCCCTGCGCCCCGCCCAGGTACATCCGGCAGCCCTTCAGACGCCCGCGCACCTCGCCAATTATATTCCCGTTTTCCGTATGAAACTCCGCCCCGAGCTTCTGCAGCCCGCGAACGTGCAGATCCACCGGCCGATCCCCAATCGCGCACCCGCCAGGGATCGAAACGATCGCCTTCTTGCGCTTTGCCAGCACCGGACCCAACACGCAGATGCTCGCACGCATCGTCTTCACGATCTCGTACGGCGCTTCGCACCGATTCTCATCCACCACAGTAATATCCAATGGCCCGTTGAGCGCCGGCCCGTCGCCGCCCGCCCCTTCCGCCGGCTCATGACGCACCACGTCGCACCCCAGCATGCCCAGCAGCTTGTTCATCGAATCGATGTCCAACAGCCGCGGAATGCCCTTCAACGTGGTCTTGCCCTCGGCCATCAAACACGCCGCCATGATCGGCAAAGCGCTGTTCTTACTGCCGCTGATTTCCACCGACCCTTTTAGACGATGCCCGCCAGAAATGAGAAAACTATCCATTTGGCCCTTCCTTAGGCCCCGTGGCCCGAAACGTCCCGCACGCAGTCGCGTGCCCATGCGGCTTCACTGCTGCCCGCATGAACTTTCGGACTATCGGCCAGTCCATTGGCCGACGATCAATCAATACTGACCGGCGATTCATGCCCGGTTTATCGGTCGGCAGAATCACATGACTCCCGCCGAACCACCGAACCTATTGTGCTACGGTGCCCGCCTGTTTTCAAGACGTCCCGCCAAGGATTCTGAACCGCCCCAGCCGATCGCGACACGCCGAAGTGCACTGTGCATGACCGATACTTGACCCGCCGCCTGGCGTACCTCCCGCGGACGATATCGGCCAAGTCCGACAATAGGTCCAATTCGCTGCTTGCGTTTTTTCCCACCTGCCTCCTTGCATTAGACCCACCCCTCTTCTACACTATGTGGCTCTTTGGTTCGAAACGAATGAGGTTATAGATGCCACGCGTTTGCTATTTTACGGGTAAGAAGACCAGCTTCGGCAACCAGATCACCCACCGCGGCAAGGCCAAGTACCTGGGCGGTGTTGGGACCAAAATCACCGGCATCACCTCGCGCAAGTTCCGTCCCAACATCCAGAAGGTCCGCGCCGTTGTCAACGGCCAGATCGTCCGGATCAAGGTCAGCGCTAAGGCTATCCGCAACGGCTTCGTCATTAAGCCCCTTCGCCGTAACTACGTAAAGCCCCAGGCCGCCGCGACCCCCTGAACGGCCCCTTCTACATGAACTTCAATCAGCCCGCGGCCTCGCGCCTTGGGCTTTTTCTCTTCCGGGGGTTGAGCACCGCCCTCCCTTGCGTTACAAACGCAACCAACCGCCGGTCTATATCCACCGGCAACATAACTATGCCTGACCCCAGAATCTCCCTCGAACAGGTCCGCCACGTCGCCAAGCTCGCCCGACTCGAACTCACCGACGACCAGATTCGAAAATTCACCCCACAACTCGAATCCATCCTCCAATACGTCGCCAAGATCGCCGAGGTCGACGTCACCGGCGTCGAACCCATGGCCCATGCCCTCCCCATCCACAACGTCTTCCGCGAAGACATCCCAGGCCCCTCTCTGCCCCTCGACGAGGTCCTCAAAAATGCCCCGGAAACCGACGGCCCCTTCTTCAAAGTCCCCAAAGTCATCGGCGCCGACGAAGACTCCGCTCGCTAATCCCCAACCTCCATACAGGCCACCCACCATGCTCGCCTTCGACACCATCGCCGACGCAATACAAGCCATTCGTTCCAAAACGATCTCCTCAACCCAACTCGTCCGCTACGCCCTGGCCCAAATCGACAAGCTCGACCCCGCCATCAAAGCCTTCAACAGCGTCTACCCAGACCAATCCCTCGCCCGCGCCAAAGAGGTCGATGCCGGCCGCATCACCGGCCCGCTCGCCGGCGTCCCCATCGCCCTCAAAGACAACATCTGCACCACCTTCGGAACCACCACCTGCTCCTCCAAAATCCTCGCCAATTTCCGCTCCCCCTACGCCGCAACCGTCGCAAAAAAACTCGAAGCCGCCGGCGCCATCATCCTCGGTAAAACCAACCTCGACGAGTTCGCCAGGGGATCCTCCACCGAAAACAGCGCCTTCGGACCCACACGCAACCCCTGGGACACCGCCCGCGTCCCCGGCGGATCCTCCGGCGGCTCCGCCGCCGCTCTCGCCGCCGGAATGTGCTGCGCCTCCATTGGCTCCGACACCGGCGGCTCCATCCGACAACCCGCCTCACTCTGTGGCCTCGTCGGACTCAAACCCACCTATGGCCGCGTCAGCCGCTACGGCCTCGTCGCCTACGCCTCCTCACTCGACCAGATCGGACCCCTCGCCTGGACCGTCGCCGACGCCGCCACACTCCTCAACGTCATCGCCGGACACGATCCCAATGACTCCACCAGCGTCCCACATCCCCGCCCAGACTACCTCGCCCACCTCCACCAACCCATCAAAGGCCTCCGCCTCGGCATCGCCAAGGAATACCAGCTCGCCTCCGGCATCGACCCCCAAGTCAAAACCGCCGTCGCCGCCGCCATCAAAACCTACCAGGCCCTCGGCGCCCAACTCGTCGATGTCTCCCTCCCACACACCGAATACGGCATCGCCGCCTACTACATCATCGCACCCTGCGAAGCCTCCAGTAATCTCGCCCGCTACGACGGCGTCCATTTCGGACACCGCACCAAAGAACCCGTCCGCGACATCATCGAACTCTTCAGCAAGTCCCGCGCTGAAGGCTTCGGCGAAGAAGTCCAACGCCGAATCATGATCGGAACCTATGCCCTCTCCTCCGGCTACTACGACGCCTACTACCTCCGCGCCCTCAAAGTCCGCACCCTCATCCGCCGAGACTTCGACAACGCCTTCACCCACTGCCACGCCATCCTCTGCCCCACCTCCCCCGTCCCCGCTTTCGCCGTCGGCGAAAAGTCCGCCGACCCCCTCCAGATGTATCTCGTCGACGTCTTCACCGTCACCGCCAACATCGCCGCCATCCCCGGAATCAGCCTCCCCTGCGGCTTCACCGCCGCCCCAAAACCCCTCCCCATCGGACTCCAACTCCTTGGCCCCGCCTTCACCGAACAAAAACTCCTCCGCATCGCACAAATGTACGAATCCGCCACCCCCTGGCACAATCACCGCCCCCCACTCGCATAACCCACTCCCCCTCTTTCACACCAAGGCTCCACGCCGATACCCCGATACCCCGACACTCCCACACCTGTCACCACCCCAGAATTTCTTGGACTTGACCCTTCCCATCTGTACAATACTCACCCACGCCGACGGGAAGCGACTGTGTACGCTGATCCGGTTCGCTCCAACTGACCAGACCCCAATGAATTGGCCGATTTGAAACCTTCACACAAATCGACAGTCTAAACCAGACGCACTCCGCGTCCGGGCCATGGGTGAAAATGGGGCAGATGCATCTATGCGAAGGCAACAGGTGGACACGTTGGCAACATCATTCCTGAGTCAATTGGGCAGAAACATTCCAGTCGCCGCCACGCTCTTCGCGTTCGTCCTCGCCGCCGGATGCGTCGAAAAAAAACCGCCCGAGCAACCCGCCCCCCCAAGAGTCTGGACCGAAGGCGGCCAGTCCATCGTCGATATGTTCGCCCTCCCCACAACCCGGCCCGCCCCCCTCCCCGAACCCCGCATCATCGAAGACATCACCTTCCCCACCACTCGCCCAGACATCCTCCCCATCTCCAAGGGCACCCTCATCTACACCTGCCGAAACGCCCGCCCCGAAGTCCTCAAAGAAGCCGTCGAAGGCCTCATCAGCCCCGAAGGCAGCATCCAGGCCAGCCCCTCCCTCAACACCCTCGTCATCGCCGACAACCTCGACACCGTCAAATCCGTCCTCAAGGTCCTCCAGGAAATCGATCGACCCGTCGCACAACTCCTCGTCGAAGCCCGCGTCGTCGAAATCGCACTCGACAGCGACCTCGAATACGAAATCAAGCACGCACTCACCATCCCACCCGAAGACGCCGGAAACTTCCTCCAATCCTCCTCTGTCGCCTTCAAAACCCCAGGCCCACAGCCCACCGAAGGCCAAGGCGGTCCCATCGACATCCGAACCTGGTCCTCCGGCGGAAAATACCTCGATACCTTCATCCGCCTCCTCATCACCAAAGGCAAAGCCAAAATCCTCTCCTCCCCAAACCTCCTTGTCAGTGCCGGCTCCGAAGCCAGCATCATCACCGGTGAAGAAGTCCCCATACAAAGCACCCAGGTCGTCGCCGGATCCCTCTCCACCACCACCCAGTTCAAACAGGTCGGTATCAAACTCCGCGTCAACCTCCAACAGATCACCAACGACACCGCCCGACTCGAAATCAGACCCGAAGTCTCCACCGTCACCGGCTACACCAAAGGCGAAGGACAATCCGTCTCCAACCCCATCATCGCCGTCCGCAACGTCAGCTCCACCCTCAGCATGAAGGACGGCGAAGTCCTCACGGTAGGGGGGCTCCTCCGCGATGAAGACCGCCAAACCGTCCGCGGATTCCCAGGGCTCATGGACATCCCCATCCTCGGACTCCTCTTCCAATCCACCCGCCACCAAACCATCAAGTCCCAACTCGTCTTCTTCATGCGCATTCACATCCTCACCGAAGGCCGACCCGGCGAAATACGCGTTCACAAACCCGGATCCTCCATGGACAATATTGAGCAAAAAGCGAACCTGATTCCGCCAGAGTCCGAAAAGCCCCTCAATAACGCGCTCCCGCAAAAAAAACAGGACCAGCCAGGACAAGAGCAATGACCAAGGTCGCTAAATTCATCAAGTGGCTCGGAATCGGCGCCGTCCTCACCGGCGCCGTCGCCGGCTCCTTCCTCTGGGGACCCAAACTCTATTCCCGCTTCGTCCCACAAGCCGACTCCAACGCCAAACAGAACGAAGCCCGCTTCGTCACCGTACGCCGCGACGACCTCCAAATCATGATCACCGAGGACGGCAAGCTCCGCGCCATCAAAAACAACACCATCTACCCCGAACTCAAAGGACAAAACAAAATCGCCTGGCTCGTCCCCGAAGGCACTTCCGTCAAGAAGGGCGACAAGCTCATCGAGTTCGACAAAAAACCCCGCGAAGAAATCCTCCGCACCAAGTCCGCCGACCTCGAAGGCCAGCAACGTGGCGTCACCGTCGCCGAAGAAACCCTCCGCATCCAGATCTCCTCCTCCAAAGCCTCGCTCCGCGCCGCCGAAACCAAGCTCCACGATGCCCAGGTCGCACTCCGCGTCTACGAAAACCTCGACGGCCCCAAAAAACTCAACGACATGGACGCCGCCATCACCGATGCCCGCGCCAAGCACAACACCAAGCTCAAAGACCTCGCCGATACCCAGAAAAAAATCGACGAGCAACTCTTCATCGAAGAGCAGCAACGCAAAGCCCTCGACAAAGAATTCGCCCAGGCCAAAGAATCCCTCGATACCGCCCGAAAAGCCGTCGATACCGCCGTCCTCCAGCAAAAAACCTTCCGCCGCTACCACTACCCCCAAGAGCTCAACACCAAAAAACAGGCCGTCGATACCGCCCAGCTCGATGTCGACAAAGCCTCCGTCGCCGCCAAGAGTGAAGTCAACCAGAAAACCCAGGAACTCGCCAAGATCAACGACGGCATCCGCCGACTCACCCAGGACATCAAAGAACTCAACGACGAGATGGGAAAGTGCACCCTCACCGCTCCCACCGACGGCATGGTCCTCTACGGCGACCCCATGCACCCTTGGCGCTACTACGGCGAACAAAGCATCCGCGTCGGCATGGACTGGTATGGCTCCAACACCCTCATGACCATCCCCGACACCAGTGCCTTCGAAATCGCCATCTCCATCGGCGAGGAATACCGCGGCAAAGTCAACCCCGGCGCCAAAGCCACCATCACCGTCGAAGCCATCCCAGGCCTCGTGATTGACGGAGAACTCAAAAAAATCGAAGGCCTCGCACGCAATCGCATCCAGTGGGACCCCGGCAGCCCCAAGGTCTTCGACGCCACACTCCTCCCCAGCCGCCACGACCCCCGCATGATCAGCGGCATGACCACCCGCGTCGAAATCCTCGCAGAAACCGTCCCAAACGTCCTCCTTGTCCCCCTCGAAGCCGTCTTCAACGAGGACGGCGACCCCGTCTGCTACCTCCGCAAAGGCCAAACCTCCGAACGCCGCCCCGTCCAGCCCGGCAAGAGCAACGACCACTTCGTCGAAATCATCAGCGGCCTCACCGAAGCCGACCAGGTCGATCTCACCCCCCAACGCGCCACCGGTGCAGGACAAAACGGCGCCAGACAAAATGCCCAGAAATCACCCGACAAGTCCCAGCAACCCACCACCCTCCCCACTACCCAACCCACCACCCTCCCCACTACCCAACCCGCCACCACCCAGGAGTCCCCAAAGTGACCTCCCGCCCCGACATCGTCCACCTCGATAACGTCCACAAGTTCTACACCCTGGGCGCCCGCCGGCTCCACGTCCTCAAAGGCGTCAACCTCCGCATCGCCAAAGGCGAATACGTCGCCATCATGGGACCCTCAGGCTCCGGAAAATCCACCCTCCTCAACCTCATCGGACTCCTCGATGTCATCGACGCCGGCGACTACTACCTCGCCGGCGAAAACGTCGCCAAACTCCCCGACGACCGCCTCGCCACACACCGCAATCGCCACATCGGCTTCATCTTCCAAACCTTCAACCTCTTTCCCCAGTTCGATGTCGTCGGCAACATCGCCGTCCCCATGACCTACGCCGGACGTCCTCTCCGCGAACGAAAAAAACGCGCCCGCCAACTCGCCGAAAGCGTCGGCCTCGGCCACCGCCTCACCCATCGCCCCCGCCAACTCTCCGGCGGCGAAATGCAACGCACCGCCATCGCCCGCGCACTCGCCAACGAACCC